>JAYVVB010000367.1:0-6496 GCA_043787455.1 Rhizobacter sp. | reverse complement strand
TTCACCAGCTTCGACGCCGAGGCCGTCGCCAGCGCCTCGATCGCGCAGGTTCACTTCGCGGTCCTGAAGAGCGGCCGCGAGGTCGCGGTCAAGGTGCTCAGGCCCGGCATGCTCGCGGCGATCGACGACGACGTCGAGCTGATGCGCCAGCTCGCGCGTGCGGTCGAGCGCTGGTCGGCCGACGGCAAGCGGCTGAAGCCCCGCCAGGTCGTGGCCGAGTTCGACAACTATCTCCACGACGAGCTCGATCTCGTCCGCGAAGCCGCCAACGCGGCCCAGCTGCGCCGCAACATGCAGGGCCTCGGCCTCGTCCTCGTGCCCGAGATGGTGTGGGAGCTCTGCAGGCAGGACGTGATCGTCATGGAGCGCATGGACGGCGTGCCGATCAGCCAGGTGCAACGTCTGCGCGATGCCGGCGTCGATATCAAGAAGCTGGCCCGCGACGGCGTCACGATCTTCTTCACGCAGGTCTTTCGCGACGGCTTCTTCCACGCCGACATGCACCCCGGCAACATCCAGGTGTCGATCGCGCCAGCGACCTTCGGCCGCTACATCTCGCTCGACTTCGGCATCGTCGGCACGCTCACCGAGGTCGACAAGGACTACCTGGCGCAGAACTTCATCGCCTTCTTTCACCGCGACTACAAGCGCGTCGCCGAGCTCCACGTCGAGAGCGGCTGGGTGCCGCCGGCCACGCGCATCGACGAGCTCGAGGGCGCGATCCGCGCCGTCTGCGAGCCGCAGTTCGACCGGCCGCTGAAGGACATCTCGCTCGGCCAGGTGCTGATGCGCCTGTTCCAGACCTCGCGCCGCTTCAATGTCGAGATCCAGCCGCAGCTTGTGCTGCTGCAGAAGACACTCCTCAACATCGAGGGCCTGGGCCGCGACCTCGATCCCGAGCTCGACCTGTGGAGCACGGCCAAGCCCTTCCTCGAACGCTGGATGGACGAGCAGATCGGCTGGCGCGGCTTCGTCGAGCAGGTGAAGAAGGAAGCGCCGCGCTACGTCCACCTGCTGCCGCAGCTGCCGCGTCTCCTCCACGCGGCGCTGCAGCCCCAGCCGCAGGCGACGCACCGCGTCCTCGAGAGCCTGCTGGCCGAGCAGCGTCGAACCAACCGGATGCTCTCGGCCGTGATCTACACGGCGCTCGGCTTCCTGCTCGGCCTGGTCGCGATGCAGGTCGTGCTGCGCTTGCACTGAGACCGGGCGGCGGCCTCGTCGTCGCCGACGTGCCCGCGATGGGCGCGAGATGGGCGCGAGATTTATACTGTCGAGTTGTCTTTTTCGAGGTCACGATGCCGATCTACGCCTACCGCTGCACGACCTGCGGAAATGCTCAGGACGTGCTGCGAAAGATTTCCGACCCGCCGCTCACCGTCTGTCCGGCGTGCGGCGCGGCCACGTTCGTCAAGCAGGTGACGGCCGCGGGCTTCCAGCTTAAGGGCTCGGGCTGGTACGTCACCGACTTCCGCGACGACAAGAAGAAGGCGAAGAGCAGCGAAGGCGATGGCGCCGGCAAGGGCGACAAAGCTCCGGCCGACGGCGGCGATGGAGCGACGAAGGGCGGCGAGGGCGCCAAGATATCGGACGCGCCGAGCGCGACGCCGGCACCCGCCGCGGCTGCTGCTCCGACATCGGCGCCCGCCGCGGCACCGGCCGCCGCACCCGCCGCCGCCGCCAAATCCGACAAGGGCGGAACGTGAACGGCAAACACCACGCCACGCCACGGATCGAGTGAAGAAGTACCTCATCGCCGGCCTGCTGGTCTGGCTGCCGCTCGCCGTCACCATCTGGGTGCTGCAGGCCGTGCTCGGCCTCCTCAACGGCGTCTTCGTGTGGCTGCTCGCCGGCTCGGCGGTCGTGTTGCCCCAGGGCAGCAGAGGCTTCATCGAGATGCTTCAGGGCATCCCGGGCCTGGGCGTGATCGTGCTGCTGATCGGCCTGCTGCTCACCGGTGTCTTCGCGACCAACGTCGCCGGCCAGTGGGCGCTGCGCCAAGGGCATCGCCTCCTCAACCGCATCCCTATCGTGAAGTCGATCTACAGCTCGGTGCAGCAGGTCTCTGACACGCTGTTCTCGAGCAGCGGCAACGCCTTTCGCGAGGCGGTGCTCGTGCAGTACCCGCGCGCCGGCAGCTGGACGATCGCCTTCGTCACCGGCAAGCCCGGCGGCGAGGCGGCGCTGCACCTTCCCGGCGACTACCTCAGCGTCTACGTGCCGACGACGCCGAACCCGACCTCGGGTTTTTTCCTCATGCTGGCGCGCGCCGACGTCATCCCGCTGGCGATGAGCGTCGACGAGGCGCTCAAGTACGTGATTTCGATGGGCGTCGTCGCGCCGCCGACGCGCATCGACGCGGCGGCGATGCCGATGCGAAATCTGCCCGGCTGAGCGCCCGGCCAGCGCTCAGCCCGCCGCTGCGACGAAGCGCAGCGAGCGCCGCCCCGCTGCACCCGCCCGAAACGCCGGTGCACCCCACGACAAGAAGCTTGGAGTGATGCGATGAGAACGACATATTGCGGCCTGGTGAGCGAAACGCTCCTCGGCCAGACGATCACCTTGATGGGCTGGGCGCATCGTCGCCGCGACCACGGTGGCGTGATCTTCATCGACCTGCGTGACCGGGAAGGCCTGGTCCAGGTGGTGTGCGACCCCGATCGTGCGGCGACCTTCACGATCGCCGAGGAAGTGAGGAACGAGTTCTGCCTGAAGGTGACGGGCCTCGTGCGCGCACGGCCGTCGGGCACCGACAACGCCAACCTCACGAGCGGCAAGGTCGAGGTGCTGTGCCACGAGCTCGAGGTGCTGAACCCGAGCGTCACGCCGCCGTTCCAGCTCGACGAGGACAACCTCTCCGAGACGACGCGCCTCACCCACCGCGTGCTGGACCTGCGCCGGCCGCAGATGCAGCGCAACATGATGCTGCGCTACCGGATGGCGATGGAGGTGCGCAAATTCCTCGACGCCAACGGCTTCATCGACATCGAGACGCCGATGCTCACCAAGAGCACCCCCGAGGGCGCGCGCGACTACCTCGTGCCGAGCCGCGTCCACGACGGCATGTTCTTCGCGCTGCCGCAGTCGCCCCAGCTCTTCAAGCAGCTCCTGATGGTGGCGGGCTTCGATCGCTACTACCAGATCACGAAGTGCTTTCGCGACGAGGACCTGCGCGCCGACCGCCAGCCCGAGTTCACGCAGATCGACATCGAGACCTCGTTCCTCGACGAGGAAGAGATCCGCACGATGTCCGAAGGGATGATCCGCAGCACGGTGCAGCACGCGATCGGCGTCGAGCTGCCGCCGTTCCCGGTGATGACCTACCAGGAGGCGATGCGCCGCTTCGGCTCCGACAAGCCCGACCTGCGCGTCAAGCTCGAGCTCACCGAGCTCACCGACGTCATGACCGACGTCGACTTCAAGGTCTTCTCGGTGCCGGCGAAAGCCAAGGGCGGCCGCGTCGCGGCGCTGCGCGTGCCGGGTGGCGGCGAGATGAGCCGGGGCGAGATCGACGGCTACACCGAGTTCGTGAAGATCTACGGCGCCAAGGGCCTGGCCTGGATCAAGGTCAACGACATCGCCAAAGGTCGCGAAGGCCTGCAGTCGCCGGTCGTCAAGAACCTGCACGACGCCGCGCTCGCCGAGATCCTGAAGCGCACCGGCGCCAAGGACGGCGACCTGATCTTCTTCGGCGCCGACAAGGACAAGGTCGTCAACGACGCGATCGGCGCGCTGCGCGTGAAGGTCGGCCACAGCGAGTTCGGCAAGGCGCGCGGCCTCATCCAGGGCGACTGGGAGCCGCTCTGGGTGATCGACTTCCCGATGTTCGAGTACGACGAGGGCGAGCAGCGCTGGAGCGCCGTGCACCACCCGTTCACGAGCCCAAAGGACGGCCACGAGGACTGGCTCGAGAGCGACCCCGGTCGCTGCATCGCCAAGGCCTACGACGTCGTCCTCAACGGCCTCGAGCTCGGCGGCGGCTCGGTGCGGATCCACCGCGAGGAAGTCCAGAGCAAGGTCTTCCGCGCCCTCAAGATCGACGCCGAGGAAGCGCGCGCGAAGTTCGGCTTCCTGCTCGACGCGCTCCAGTACGGCGCGCCGCCGCACGGCGGCATCGCCATCGGCCTCGATCGCTTCGTGATGCTGATGGCCGGCGCCGAATCGCTGCGTGACGTGATTGCGTTCCCGAAGACGCAGCGGGCACAGGACCTGCTCACCAACGCGCCCGGCCCGGTCGATGAAAAGCAGCTGCGCGAGCTCCACATTCGCCTGCGCAACACGCAGGCGGCCGGTTAGGAGGCGCCTCGGGGCGCGGCATGAACATCATCAACGTCAGCACGCTGTCTGCGGACTGGAACTGGCTCGCGTCCCGCTTCGCGGACCGGCCCGACCGGCACTGGACCCACGTGTCGACCGAGTCGATGCCCGTGCCGTCCTGGCTGCCGCGCCGCGAGCTGGTAGGGCGTGTGCTCGCGGCTCGTGCGGCGTGCCAGCTGACGTCGCTCGAAGACTCGCTCCTCGTCTCGCATGGGCCGCGCATCTCGCTCTACGTCGAGCTCGCCAACCGGCGCCGACCGCAGCGGACGCCGCATCTCGCCTACGTCTTCAACTACACCGAGCTGCCGCAAGGCAAGAAGGGGGCGCTGCATGCGCGCGGGCTCGCGACGGTCGACCGCTTCGTCGTCTTCTCGAACGTCGAGCGGACGCTCTACTCGAGCTACTTCGACCTGCCGATCGAACGCATCGACATGATCCACTGGGCCGTCCGGCCGCCGCAGCTGCTCGAGGGCGAACCCCCTCTCGTGCCCGGCGACTACGTGTGCGCCGTGGGCGGACAGGGTCGCGATTACGGCGTGCTGGTCGAGGCGATGCGGACGTTGCCGAACGTGCGCCTGGTCATCGTCGCCAGTCGCGCCGCGATGGCGGGGCTCGGCATTCCCGACAACGTCGAGGTCCGCCTCGACACGCCTGTGGCCGAAGCGACCAACATCATCGCCCACTGCCGCTTCATGGCGCTGCCCTTGCGCGACGCGGAAGTGCCTTGCGGGCACGTCACCATGGTCCCGGCAATGCATCTCGGCAAGGCCATCGTCGCCACCCGGTCGAGCGGCATCGCCGACTACGTGCAGGAGGGAGTCAACGGCCTCTTCGCCGAGCCGCACGATCCGTGCAGCCTGGCACGGGCGATCGGCGCGCTGGCCGACGATCCGGCGCAGTGCGAGCGGCTCGGCGAGAACGGTCGCCGCTTCGCCCGCGAACACTGCATGGAAGAGAACGCAGTCGCGTATTTCAAGCGCTTTCTCGCGGAGACCATGTGACCGCTGCTCGACCCTTCAAGATCCCCGAGTCCGTCCTCGTCGTCATCCACACCGCCGCGCTCGACGTGCTGCTGCTAGAGCGCGCCGATGCGCCCGGCTTCTGGCAGAGCGTCACCGGCTCGAAGGACAGCGAGAACGAGTCGCTGGCCGAGACCTGCCTGCGCGAGGTCGGCGAGGAAACCGACATCGCCATCGGCACGCCCGAGGCGCCTTTCTTGGCGCTCGTCGACTGGCGGCTGGTCAATTCCTATGACATCTACCCGCAATGGCAGCATCGCTATGCTCCCGGCGTGAAGCGCAACATCGAGCATGTCTTCGGCCTTCGTGTGGCGAAGGACGTTCCCGTCCGCGTCGCGCCGCGCGAGCACCTGCGCTTCGAATGGCTGGCGTGGCGCGCCGCTGCCGAGCGCTGCGCCTCGCCGTCGAACGCGGCGGCGATCCTGCAGCTGCCCGAGCGCGTGGGCGCCGCCGCGGCGCAGTGACCCGGCGCGCCGTTTGCTCTCTTCCGCCGACATGCGCTCGTCCCCGACGACCACCCAGTACCCCGGTAACGGCCTGCGCGTCGCCACCTACAACATCCACAAGGGCGTGCGTGGGGTCGGGCCGAAGAAGCGGCTCGAGATCCACAACCTCGTCCTCGGCATCGAAGCGCTAGACGCCGACTTCGTCTTCCTGCAGGAAGTGCGACGCATGAACCGCGCCGCGGCGCGCCATTTCCCCGACACCAAGATCGGCTGGCCGAAAGTGCCGCAGGCCGACTACCTCGCGCCCGACGGCTACGAAGTCGCCTACCGCACCAACGCCGTCACCCGCGATGGGGAGCACGGCAACGCGCTGCTGTCGCGCTGGCCGATCGGCGACGCCGGCCACCACGACGTCTCCGACCACCGCTTCGAGCAGCGCGGCCTGCTCCACGTGCCGGCGGTGTGGAACGGGACGACGGTGCACGCCATCGTCGCCCACTTCGGGTTGATCCACGCCAGTCGCGTGCGCCAGTCGCAGCGCCTGGGCCAGTTCATCGTCGACGCGGTGCCGCCCGGAGAGCCGCTGATCGTCGCCGGCGACTTCAACGACTGGGGCGATCGGCTCGACCTGCTAATGAAGGAATGCGGCCTCGAGCGCGGCCTGATCGCGGGCGATCCGCCGACGCGCTTCAACACCTTCCCGTCGCGCATGCCGCT
>JAYVVB010000366.1:0-4852 GCA_043787455.1 Rhizobacter sp. | reverse complement strand
ACCAAGCGCGAATCCGACTCGATCGTCGAGGCGATCTCGGCGGAGGACATCGGCAAGCTGCCCGACACGAGCATCGCCGAGTCTCTGGCGCGCTTGCCGGGCCTGACCGGCCAGCGCGGTGCAGACGGGCGCGTCAACGTGATCTCGATCCGCGGCCTGTCACCGCAGTTTTCGGGCGCGCTGTTGAACGGGCGCGAGATCGTCAGTTCCAACGACGGTCGTGCGGTTGAATACGACCAGTTCCCTTCTGAGTTGATCGGCTCGGCCACCGTTTACAAGACGCCGAGCGCGACACTCATCGGCCAGGGCCTGTCCGGCACCGTCGACTTGATGTCACGCCGCCCGCTCGACACGCGTGGTCGTGAATTGGCAGTCAACGTGCGCGGTGAGACCAACTCGCTGGGCACCCAGGTTCCGGGCGTGGCCAGCCCGACCGGCAAGCGCTTCAGCCTGTCGTACCTGAACCAATTTGCCGACAACACCATCGGTGTCGCGGTCGGTTTTGCGCGCCTCGAATCCACCACGCAGGTGAGGATCTCCGAGCTCGACCAGTACGGCGACTACACGCCCTACGGGATTCCGATCAATGGGACGGTGCCGTCGCTGTACCAGGCCCCGTCGGTCTCGTGGGGGCCGACCAGCCAGGCGATGCTGCCGATGTTCTGGACCGGCTCGCAGTACACCAAGAAGAACACGCGCGACGGGTTGATGGCCGTGCTCGAGTACAAGCCGAACAAGGACCTGTCCAGCAAGCTGGACCTCTACTACTCGAAGTTCGACACGCACGAGGTGGGTGGCAAGCTCACCTCCAACATGTTCGCGAGTTGGGGCGAGCGGTTCGGTGCCGGGGTACAAAACACCCTGTCCAATATCGGCACCACCCAGGTGGGACAGAACACCTACGCCACCAGCGCGACAGCCAGCAACTTGCCGACCACGACGACCAACTGGGACACCAAGCGAACCGACAAGATCTCCGCACTCGGTTGGAACACGTCATTGAAGCTGGGTGAGCAGTGGACGGCCATGTCCGACCTCAGCTTTTCACGCGATGTCCGCGACGAGAAATATCAGGAGGTCTACGCCGGTCCGTGGAACGCCGCCGCCAACACCTGGGCCTACGGCCCCTTCAAGTGGAACGTGCCGGTCGACGGCAGCGCGCAGTCGTTCACTCCCCAGCAGGCCGGTTTTTTGTCCAACCCGGCCGGGCTGAAGTTCGGCGACGTGACCGGCTTCGACTACGTGCCGGGTGAACCGCGCTGGACGGGCGTGATCCGCAGCCCGCACTCAGAGGACGAGATCAAGACGCTGCGCCTTTCGGCGAAGCGCCGGATGGACCTCTTCGGCGTTTTCAGCCAATTCACCGGCGGCGTGAACTACACCCAACGCGACAAGAGCATTGCGAGCAATGAGTCCCGTCTGCTCATCCCGCTGGACGCGGCTGGCACCTCCACTTGCGGTGGACAGGCCTGCAATCGCGACATTCCCGCATCAGCGGTCCAGGCGCCGCTCGACATGTCGTGGGCGGGCGTACCGCAGCTCATCCGCATTGACGTGCCTTCTCTCGTCAATTCGGGCGCGCTCTCGCAGAAGGCGGCGGAATTCCAGCTCAGGGGCAACGACTCGTCGGTGCATGAAAAGATCACGACCGCCTACGGGATGATGGACCTCGATTTCCAGATCGGGGGCATTCCGATCCGCGGCAACATGGGTGTCCAGTTCGTGCAGTCCAAGCAGAACTCCGAGGGCTATCAGTACCTCGGGCTCGACAACAACAATCCCGATCTGAACCTGCTCTTCAAGCGCACCGGCGGCGCGAGCTACAACGACACGTTGCCGAGCTTGAACCTCGTGGCCGAACTCAGGCCCGACCTGATCACGCGCTTCGGCCTGGGCATCGCGACGGCGCGCCCGAACATCAACGACATGCGTGCCGGCGGCAGCACGCCACAGCTGAACACGGACCCGGGCCCGAACGAGGGCACCTGGAAAACGACCTACGCGGGCAATCCGGAGCTCAAGCCCTGGCGAGCAAGCGCGATCGATGTGTCGATCGAGAAATACTTCGGCAAACGCAGCTACGTGTCGTTCGCCGCGTTCCGCAAGAACCTGCTCAGCTACGTTCTCGCTTCCGAGCAGCCGGTGGACCGCTCGGGTACGCCGTTGCCGGCGGGGTATGTCCCGTCGCCGGGTGTCGCGGTGCAGAAGTTCGGTGGCGAAATCAAGCCGCGCAACGGCAGTGGCGGCCGGGTCGAGGGCTTCGAGTTGGCGGCCTCGCTTGAGGCCTCGCTGCTGCACCCGGCGCTGGATGGTTTCGGCATCGTGGTCAGCGCCTCCAAGCTCAACAGTTCCATCAGCGACCAGAAGGTGGACCAGAACAGCAACACGGTGCAGGTCAACACCACGACCTCGATCAACGGCCTGTCGGGCATCTCGAACAACCTGACGGTCTATTACGAGAAATACGGGTTCTCGGCGCGCGTCAGCCAGCGCTATCGCTCGGAATTCACGGCCACCACGCGCGACATCTTCTTCCGCCCGACGACGCGCTCGCAAGGTTCCGACAAGGTGGTCGACATTCAGCTGGGCTACACCTTCGACGACACCGGCTGGTACAAAGGCTTGTCGCTGATGCTTCAGGTCAACAACCTGACCAACACGCCCACCCGGAGCTACAAGACGCCGGGCAATGCCGATGTGCCGGATGCCAACCAGCTGGTGCCGAACTTCACCTACGAATTCGGTCGCCAGATGCTCGCCGGGTTGAACTACAAGTTCTGAACGTCGATGGCGCGTGATGCCCCTGTTGCGGTGCGACAGGGGCATCGTCAATCCGGGGATGGATACTCGGCATGATCACGTTCCCGCTGCACACAACCCCATGACACCATGACCCTCGAGACGGCGCGCAACATCGTGATCGTTGGCGGCGGTACCGCCGGCTGGATGACTGCCGCGGCGCTGTCGAAAGTGCTCGACGGCCAGTACCGCATTCGCCTCGTCGAATCCGACGAGATCGGCATCATCGGCGTCGGCGAGGCCACGATTCCGCACATCGGCGAATTCAACCGCGCGCTCGAAATCGACGAAGATGAGTTCATGCGTGCCACGCAAGGCACGTTCAAGCTCGGCATCGAGTTCGTCAACTGGGGCGCGATCGGCGACCGCTACATCCACGGCTTCGGCTTCATCGGGCAGGCCACGCAGGCGCTGCCTTTTCATCACTTCTGGCTGCGCATGGCGCAGCTCGGCAAGGCGGGGCCGCTCGAGGCCTACTCGATCAACACCGCTGCGCCGCGGCAGGCCAAGTTCATGCGTGCGCGCAAGGACATGGCCGGCTCGCCGGTGGCCGACATCTCGCATGCCTTCCACTTCGACGCGGGTCTGTACGCACGCTTCCTGCGCGGCTTCGCCGAGAAGCGCGGCGTCTTGCGCACCGAGGGAAAGATTTCCCACGCAACGCAGCGCGAGCCCGACGGTTTCATCGACGCCGTGGTGATGGAGGGCGGTGAGCGCATTGCCGGCGACTTCTTCATCGACTGCTCGGGCATGCGCGCCCTGCTGATCGAGCAGACGCTGAAGGCGGGCTTCGACGATTGGTCGCATTGGCTGCCCGTCGACCGCGCGCTGGCAGTGCCGTGTGAGTCGGCCGGTCCGCTGCAGCCCATGACGCGCTCGACCGCGCATTCGGCCGGCTGGCAATGGCGCATTCCGCTGCAGCACCGCACTGGCAACGGCCACATCTACTGCTCGAGCTTCATGGCGCAAGACGCGGCCACGGACATCCTGCTCAAACACCTCGACGGCAAACCGCTGGCGGACCCCCGGCCCCTCAAGTTCAGCACCGGGCGGCGCAAGACCTTCTGGAGCCGCAACTGCGTTGCGGTGGGGTTGTCGAGCGGCTTTCTGGAGCCGCTCGAGTCGACCAGCATCCACCTGATACACACCGCAAATTCGCGCCTCATCAGCTTCTTCCCGCATACCGGCTTCGATGCGGCCGACATCGCCGAGTACAACGCGCAGACCCACTGGGAGTACGAGCGCATTCGCGACTTCCTGGTGCTGCACTACAAGGCCACCGAGCGCGACGACTCCGAGTTCTGGAACTACTGCCGTACGATGCCCGTCCCGGACACGCTGCAGCGCAAGATCGACCTGTTCCGCAGCAACGGCCGCGTGTGCCGCGACGGCATGGAACTGTTTGCCGAGCCGAGCTGGCTGCAGGTCATGGTGGGCCAGCGCATCAAGCCGCGCGCCTACCACCCTTTTGCCGACCTGCGACCGGAAGCCGAGGTCGCGGAGTACGTGCAGCACATCGCGCAGGTCATCACCAAATGCGTCGACGCCATGCCAACGCAGGCCGACTTCATCGCCGCGAATTGCGCCGCGCCTCAACGATGAGATCGAACGGCCGCATGCACTGCCGCTGACGCTCCCGCGGCGGCACCTTCACCACGGGTTCCCCTTTTTTTTTGCCAAAATCTGAAAGCGCTTTCTTCGATGTCACTCCGCCAACCCGGCTTGCGAGAATCCGCGGCGCAAGCAACCGCGGACGACACGATGCGCGGCGGCTTCGTCGTCGAAGCGGGCGAGACCTGGTACCGGATCGAAGGCCATGACCGTGAGGCGCCGTTCTTCATGACGCTGGCGGGGGACAGCGATTTGTGGGCCTACGTGTCGACAGCGGGTTCGCTCACGGCGGGCCGTCGCGATGCCGAGGGCGCCTTTTTCCCTTACGAGACGGTCGACAAGATTCACCTGCGCGCAGAGCACACCGGGCCGCGGACCTGGATCCTCATCGAGGGCGTCACCGAGCCCGAGTTGTGGCAGCCCTTCACGCCGCGACTGGACC
>JAYVVB010000365.1:0-6559 GCA_043787455.1 Rhizobacter sp. | reverse complement strand
CCGCTTCGTCGCCACCGCCATCCCGACGCTCTCGCTGCCCGTCTCGCTGGTCGGCGCGGTGTCGCTGCTGTGGGCCTTCGGCTACACCATCGACAACATCTCGCTGCTCGGCCTGACGCTGGCCGTCGGCCTGGTCGTCGACGACGCCATCGTCATGCTCGAAAATATCATGCGCCACGTCGAGCATGGCGTACCGCCGTTCCAGGCGGCGCTGCTCGGCTCGCGCGAAGTCGGCTTCACGATCATCTCGATCTCGAGCTCGCTGGTCGCCGTGTTCATCCCGATCTTCTTCATGCCGGGCGTGATCGGCCTGCTGTTCCACGAGTTCGCGGTCATCGTCACGCTGGCCATCATCGCCTCGGCCTTCGTTTCGCTGACGCTGGTGCCGATGCTGGCGAGCCGCTTCCTGGCCGACGAGGCGCACATGAGACGCCCCGGCCTGATCGTGCGCTCGTTCGAGCGCGGCTTCGATGCGATGCTGGCCAGCTACTCGCGCTCGCTCGACATGGCCTTGCGCCACCGCCGCTTCGTCCTCGTCGTCGCACTGCTCACCTTCGTCGCCACGGCCTGGCTCTTCGTGACGATTCCCAAGGGCTTCTTCCCCGAGGAGGACATCGGCCAGATCAGCATCTCGACCGAGGCCGCGGAAGACGTCTCGTTCCCGGCCATGGTGCAGCTGCAAGACCGGGTCGCCGAGCTGCTGCGCAACGACCCGGCGGTCGCGACCGTGAATTCCTTCAACGGCGCGGGCGGCGCGGGCGGTTCGCTCAACGTCGGCCGGATGTTCGTCAACCTGAAGCCTCGCGGCGAGCGACCGCCGATGAAGCAGGTGGTCGAGAGCCTGCGCAAGAAGCTGCGCGAGGTGGCCGGCATCACCGTCTACATGCGGCCGATCCAGAACCTGCAGCTCGGCGGCCGGCAGAGCAAGGCGCAGTACCAGTACATCCTGCAGAGCGTGCAGGCGGGCGAGCTCAACGAATGGGCGCTCAAGCTGCAGGAGCCGATGAGGAGCGACCCGATGTTCCGCGACGTCACGAGCGACTCGCAGCTGAAGGGCCTGCAGGCGTCGCTGAAGATCGATCGCGACCGCGCCAATACGCTCGGCGTCTCGATCGACGGCATCCGCTCGGCCCTCTACAGCGCCTTCGGCGAGCGCCAGGTCTCGACCATCTACACCGCCGTCGACAGCTATCAGGTCATCATGGAAGTGGCGCCGGACGCGAAGCAGGACGAGAGCGCGTTCAACAACATCTACGTGCGCTCGACCTCGGGCGCTCTGGTGCCGCTGTCGAGCTTCGCGACCGTCGATCGCTCGGTCGGGCCGACGTCGATCAACCACGTCGGCCAGCTCCAGGCGGTAACGGTGTCGTTCAATCTTGCCCCCGGCACGGCGCTCGGCGACGCCACCGCAAAGATCGAGGAGTATCGCGACAAGATCCGGCTGCCGACGTCGATCATCACGGCCTACGGCGGCGACGCCGCGGTGTTCAAGAGTTCGCAGGGCAGCCAGGCGATCCTGATCGTCTCGGCCCTGCTCGTGATCTATGTGCTCCTCGGCGTGCTCTACGAGAGCTACATCCATCCGCTCACGATCCTCGCCGGGCTGCCGTCGGCCGCGGTCGGCGCGCTGCTGACGTTGAAGCTCTTCGACCAGGACCTGACGCTGATCGCGACGATCGGCATCCTGCTCCTGATCGGCATCGTCAAGAAGAACGCGATCATGATGATCGACTTCGCGCTCGACGCGCAGCGCCACGGCGGCATGGCCGCGCCCGAAGCGATCCGCCAAGCTTGCATCCTGCGCTTTCGGCCGATCATGATGACGACGCTCGCCGCGCTGATGGGCGCGCTGCCGATCGCCCTCGGCCTCGGCGCCGGCGCCGAGTTGCGCCAGCCGCTCGGCCTCGCGGTCGTCGGCGGCCTGGTCTTCTCGCAGGCGATCACGCTCTACATCACGCCGGTGATCTACCTCGCGCTCGACCGCTTCAGCGGCACGGGGCCGGTGCAGACACCCGAGACCGTCGTCCTCGCGACCCCGGCTGCGGCCGCGGAGGTTCGGGCGAGCTGAGCGTCAGTGCAGGCGCGTGCTCGCGGGCACGATGCCGAGGACGCTGAGTCCCGACGGCGCGACGCTGCCGGCCTCGATCTCGTCTTCCCTCGCTTCACGCACATCGCGCACGCGCAAGTCGAGCCGCAAGGCAATGCCGGCGAGCGGGTGGTTGCCGTCGAGGACGACGTGATCCGGATAGACCTCGGTGACCATGTAGATCGTGTCGCTGGGCATGCCCTCGGTCTTCGCTCCTGGTGGCGGACCTTCGAACTGCATCCCGGCATCGACGCCTTCTGGAAAGATGGCGCGCGCCTCGAAGAAGACAAGCTCGGGGTCGTAGTCGCCGAAGGCGTGCTCGGGCTCGAGGTGCAGCGTCGTCTCGAAGCCTTCTTCCTCGCCGGCAAGCGCTTCCTCGACCTTGGCGAGGAGGTCGTTGCCGCCGAAGAAGAATTCGACCGGCTCGACGAGCTCGTCGATCTCGGTGCCCTGCGCGTCCGCAAGGCGCCAGGTGAGACTCACGACGCAGGGAGCAGCGATTTCCATCGAATGATCATCGCACAATGAGGCATGGATCTCGAACGGCCGTTGGCCTTGCTTGGTGGCCTGTCGGCCGCGGATTTCATGCGCCGTCACTGGCAGCGATCGCCGTGTCTGATCCGCGCCGCGATCCCGGGCGCGCTGGCCGGATTCGACCGCCGACGTGTGTTCGCGCTGGCCGCGCAGGACGACGTCGAGTCGCGCCTGGTCGTGCATTCGGGGCGGCACTGGTCGGTGCGCGCTGGACCGATCCCGAGGCGATCGTTGCCGGCGTTGGCCGCGCCGCGATGGACGCTCCTCGTCCAGGGCGTCGATCTGCACGATGGCGCGGTCCATCGCCTGCGCGAGCGCTTCCGCTTCGTCGCCGACGCTCGTCTCGACGACGTCATGGTCTCGTTCGCGACCGATGGCGGCGGCGTCGGTCCGCATCTCGACTCGTACGACGTGTTCCTGCTGCAGGTCGCCGGTCGCCGGCGCTGGCGCGTTGGTCGGACCGCGAAGCCTGCGTGGCGCAAGGACGTGCCGCTGAAGATGTTGCGCGGCTTCGTGCCGAGTCGTGACTGGCTGCTCGAGCAGGGCGACATGCTCTATCTGCCGCCGGGCTGGGGTCACGACGGAATCGCCGTCGGCGAATCCATCACTGCGTCGATCGGTTTTCGCGCGCCTGCGGCCGATGGCCTTGCGGCCGAAGTCGTGCAGCGGATCGCCGAGGCGTCGGTCGCGGAAGACGCCTCATTCGCTGTGCGGGACGGCCGACGCTATGCCGACGCCGGCGAGCCGGCGACCGATCGACCGGCGCAGATTCCCGAGCGGCTGCGACGCTTCGCCGATGCAGCGATCGAACGTCTCCTCGCTGACGCCCGCGGGCGCGAACAGGCCTTGGGTGAAGTGCTGAGCGAACCGAAGCCGGGTACGTGGTTCGAACGGCGCATGGCACCGAGCACATCGGCCGAGGCCCTCGCGCTCGACCCGGGAACCCGGATGCTCTATGACGATCGTCACGTCTTCATCAACGGCGAGTCGTACCGCGCGACGGGTCGCGATGCGACACTGATGCGGCGCCTCGCCGACCGGCGCCGTCTCGACGTCGCGAGCGTCGCCCGGGCCAGCATCGGCGCCCGCGACCTCCTGTCCGAATGGGTGCGGGCGGGCTGGTGCGTCCCCTCCCGGGAGACCCTCGACGAGGAGCCGAAATGACCGAAGACAGCATCGTCCAGATCGCCTCGCGTGCCGATTTCCATCAAGCCGTCCAGGCTGCGCTGGCCCAAGCCGAAGCTGCGAAGTCTCGCGAGATCCTGATGAGCGATCCGACTTTCTCCGACTGGCCGCTCAACGACCCTGACATCGTCGAGTCGCTCTCGCGCTGGGTCGATTCGCGCTCCACGTTCACGCTCATGGCGCACAGCTTCGACGAGCTTGCGCGGCGCCAGTTCAGGTTCGTCGCCTGGCGCCAGCAGTGGTCGCACGTGGTTCGCTGTCGCAGCGATCCCGAGCTCGGCGCCGAGCAGATCCCGAGCGTGCTGCTCATCCCGGGCGAGGTCGTGCTCCGCCTGCTCGATCGCGTCCACTATCGCGGCACGCTCTCGAGCCGGGCCGTGGACCTCAACGAGTCGCGCGAAGCGATTGACGCTCTTTTGCAACGATCCGCCGAAGCCTTTCCGGTGACAACGCTCGGTCTCTAGGGAAAGCACCTAAGACGCCTATAATCGTTGGCTAGGCACTGGAAATGCTCGAGCTTTCCATGTCTTGAAGAACGCTGGGGCTCTTGGACAAGAGGGTTCCCACAATTACCGGTAATTGTCCGAACCTAAAATCGAGGAGAAACATGAAAACAGCATTGCTGATGGTGACCCTGGCCGCCGCCGTTTCGTTCGCTGCGTGCAGCAAGAAGGAAGAGACCACCACCACCGTGGCGCCCCCGGCGACGATGCCGTCGACCACGACGATCGTGACCACGCCTTCGACCGATTCGAGCGCCTCGTCCGCGATGTCGGCCTCGACTGCCGCCACTGCCGCGATGGATGCCGCCTCGTCGGCGAGCATGGCTGCCTCGGCAGCGGTGAACGCCGCCTCGGGCGCGATGAAGTAAGAAGGTTGCAAAGCCCGCTGAAAGCCGCCTCCGGGCGGCTTTTTGCATTTCGGGTTTGCTTTTCGTTCCCTCGGGCGCGTGTGTCGCTCAGCGCAACTGCAGCCAGTCGAAGCCGCGATCCGGGTCGGCGACGACGATGTCTTCCGGCTGGCTGCCCCAACGCGCCGCGAGTGCAGCTCGCGCCAGCGCGGGCGAGTTGTTCTCCCGGCTGAGGTGCGCGGCGACGAGATGGCGCAGTCGCTCTCCCGCGACCCGGCCCAGCACCTCGACCGCCGTCGTATTGCTGAGATGCCCGAAGCGACCGCCGATGCGCGCCTTCAGCGAATGCGGATAGCGCGAGGCCGCGAGCAGCGCCTCGTCGTGGTTGCATTCGAGGACAAGGGCGTCGCAACCGACGACGTTCTTGATCATGTGCGCGGTGATCGAGCCGAGGTCGGTGAGGATGACGAGGCAGGAGTCGCCGTCGCTGCAGCGTAGTTGCAGCGGCTCGGCGGCGTCATGAGCGACCGTGAAGGGGTGCAGTTCGAGGTCGCCGACGGCAATGGGCTCGCCGTCTCGGGCGAATCGAAAGCGCGCCGGCAGCTCGACCTCGCCGAGGGCCCGCCGGGTGCCGCGGCTCATCCAGATCGCGAGCTCGTAGCGCTCGGCCAGCGCCAGCGCGCAGCCGACGTGATCGCCGTGCTCGTGGGTGACGAAGACGGCGTCGAGGTCGCTGCCCGAAAGGCCCACGCGTGCGAGACGCGACTCGACTTCGCGCAGCGACATGCCGGCGTCGACGAGGAGGCGCGTCGTCGTGATGCCGGTCGTCGCTTCGACGACGGTGGCATTGCCGCTGCTGCCGCTGCCCAGGCTGCAGAAGCGGATCATGACGGCCCGGGTGCCCGCTCGACGGCGGTCACTAGCGCAGGTCTTCGAGGAGCAGGGCGACGATGCGCTTGCCGTTCTCGCTGTTCTCGGGCTTGCCTTGCGAATCGAGAACGGCGACCGTGCTCGCGGCGCCCTCGGCCGTGACCTTGACGCGGTACTTGGCGAGGCCGGTGTCGTTCTTCTTGCTGCCGGAGAAGAGTCGGCTGAAGAAGTTGGGCTCTTCGCGACCGGCGAAGGCCGGGTCGACGTAGCGCACGAAGTAGAGGCCCTGGCCGCGATCGCGGTCCTCGACGGTGAAGCCGCTGCGATCGAGGGCGATGCCGACCCGGCGCCAGGCGCGGTCGAAGCCGTCGTCGACCTGCAGGGTGGGCGTGCCCCGTCCGTCCATGGGGCGCGCCCGCGCCGGCGCGGTCGGCGTCGCGCCCGCTGCGGCGACGATCGCCTTGGCCTGATCGTCCTTGGCGCCGAGCTTGACCATCAGGCGCGTCAGGAACGTCGCCTCGAGCTGCGGATCGGCCGGCCGGGGCTGCCACACGGTCGCTTCCTTGCGCTCGCCGGTGTAGACCTCCTGCATGCCGCGGTGGGTGATGTAGATGTCGCTGCCGGTCGCCGTGCGCTCGATGCGCGTGTTGAACTTGTCGAGCTCACTGGTCGAGTAGGCCGAGTCGAAGACCTTGCCGATGGTGTTGCGGATGAGGTCGTTCGGCAGCTTGGCGCGATTCTCGGCCCAGTCGGTTTCGAGAACGCCCGCGTCGGCACGGTCCTGGGCGAGGGCGAAGCCGTTGTCTTTCCAGAACGAGCGCAGCTGCGGAAAGACTTCTTCAGGCTTCAGCGTCGTGCTCAACCAGCGTTCGTTGCCGAGCCGCTCGATCTTGAAGGCGCCGACCGCCTGGGGCGCCACGACAGGCACGACGGGGCCGACACCGCCAGAGCTGGCCACGGCCTGGAAGGTCGAGGCGCTGACGGTACCGTTCGGCTGCGTGTAGCGCGACTCGCGTGCGAGCTGGGTGAGGTCG
>JAYVVB010000364.1:0-2591 GCA_043787455.1 Rhizobacter sp. | reverse complement strand
CGACCGCGACACGGCCGGCGGCAACGCGCTCGGCGAGCGCGAGCTGTCGCTTCTGCGGACGCTCCGCAACCAGGCGCTGATGGCGTTCAAGCAGGCGGGCTGACGACACGCCCCGATCGAGGGCAGGCTGCACGCGCAGGGTCGCGTCGCGCGACGGCGAAGCCGCTGTTCGAGCGTGATGGTGCACTGCACAAGTGCAAATCGGGCTCGAAATCGCTGGCACATCTATTGCTGATGGGAATGCCTGGAAAATCGCGACGGCCTTCTCGTGGATCGGGTCCTGCCAATGCCGGCGACTCGATCGGCCCGGTTCCCCGCGCGGCGGTCCCCGACGACCGTTCGCGCCTCGCTCACCGGCCAGCCCAACGCGATGGGCGGACGCGAGGTCGGCGGCATGGCCAACCTGCTGTCGGCGCACCGCGATCTCGGCAACGCCGCGCATCGCGCCGAGGTCGCGGCGCTGTGGGGCATCGACGACGTGCCGGCGAATCCCGGCAAGACGGCCGTCGAGATGTTCGAGGCCGCGGCCGCCGGCGAGATCAAGGCCCTCTGGATCGCCTGCACGAATCCGGCCCAGTCGATGCCCGACCAGGCGATGGTGCGACGCGCGCTCGAGCGCTGCGAGTTCGTCGTCGTCCAGGAAGCGTTCGCGACGACTGCCACCTGCGCCTACGCCGACCTGCTGCTGCCGGCGACGACATGGGGCGAGAAGGACGGCACCGTCACCAACAGCGAGCGGCGCATCAGCCGCGTCCGTCCCGCGGTCGACGCGCCGGGCGAGGCGCGCGAGGACTGGGCGATCGCGACCGACTTCGCGCTGCGTCTGGAACGACGCTTGCGCAGCCCGGGGCACGACGCGCCGCCGTCGCTGTTTCCGTACCCGAACGCCGAGTCGGTGTGGAACGAGCATCGCGAGACGACGCGGGGCCGCGACCTCGATGTCACCGGCCTCAGCTACGCCCGGCTCGAGTCCGCGCCTGCCCTCTGGCCCTGGCCCGAAGGCGCAAGCGCGGGCAAGGAACGTCTCTACGCCGACGGCGTCTTCGCCACGGCCGACGGACGCGCCCGCTTTGTCGACCCGGCCTACGCCCCGCCGGCGGAAGTGCGCGACGCGCGCTTCCCGTTCTCGCTCAACACCGGGCGCCTGCGCGATCAATGGCACGGCATGAGCCGCACCGGCTCGATCGGCCGCCTCTTCGGCCACGTGCCCGAGCCGGTCGTCGACATGAACGTCGAGGACATGGCGCGCCTCTGCCTCGTCGACGGCGACCTGGTGAGCGTCGCCTCGCGGCGTGGCGCGCTCGTGATCCCGGCGCAGGGGAGCAGCGCGCAGAGCCCGGCGCAGGTCTTCATCGCGATGCACTGGGGCGAGGAGGTGCTCTCGGGCCGCGCCGCGCCGCACGACGGCGTGCCGGGCCAGCGCCTCGCCGGCGTCAACGCACTGACCCAGCCGAAGTTTTGCCCGCAGTCGAAGCAGCCAGAGCTGAAGCAGTCGGCGGTGAAGGTCGCCAAGGCCGAGCTGGCGTGGCGGCTGCTCGCGCTCGTTTGGCTGCCCGACGACGGCGTGCTTGCGGCGCGCGAGTCGCTGCGACCGTTCATGCGCGAGTTCGCGTTCGCGAGCTGCGTGCCCTTCGGACGCGAGCGCGGCGGCGTCCTGCTGCGCGCGGCATCGACCGCGCCTCCGGACGACGCGCTGCTGGCGCGGATCGAATCGCTGCTCGGCCTCGACGCCGCTGGCAGCCCCGGGCCGCGCCTGCACTACGCCGACGCGCGCCGCGGCCAGCGCCGGACGATGCGAATGTCGGGCGAAGGCGAATCACGCCGCCTCGAAGGCTTTCTCCTCGCCGGCGACATCAGCGCCGAAGCGTGGATCCGGCCGCTGCTCCAGGAAGAGCGACCGGCCGACGCCTATGGTCGCTCGCTCCTCGTCGCCGGCGCCCGTCCACCGGTGCCGGCGGTTACGCGCGGCCGCCAGGTGTGCAGCTGCTTCGACGTCAGCGAGAGCGAGATCGCCGCAGTGCTCGCGCGCACGCACGGGCCCTCCGACGCAGTGCTGCGCGCGCTTCAGGGCGAGCTCAACTGCGGCACCAACTGCGGCTCGTGCCTGCCCGAAGTGCGCCGGCTGGTGAGCAGGGCGAGCGAGAGCGATGCGGTTGCCGCGAGCGCACAACCGAGAGGAGCATTGCATTGAAAGCCGACACTCTCTTGCGACCCGTCGTCCATCTCGTCGGCGCCGGCCCGGGCGACCCGGAGTTGCTGACCGTGAAGGCCGTGCGGGCGATCCGTCAAGCGACCGTGCTGCTGGTCGATGACCTCGTCGGCGTCGGCGTCTTGCGCTACGCGCGTCGCTCGGCGCGAATCGTTGCCGTCGGCAAGCGCGGCGGCTGCGCGAGCACGCCGCAGGCCTTCATCGAGCGGCTGATGGCGGCCGAGGCGCTGCGCGGCGAGCGTGTCGTCCGGCTGAAGGGTGGCGACCCGTTCGTGTTCGGGGCGCGGCGGCGAGGAAGCCGAGCACCTGCGCGCCATGGGGCTCGACGTCATCGTCGTCAGCGGCATCACCGCCGGCCTCGCCGCCGCGACCTCGATCGGCG
>JAYVVB010000363.1:0-7500 GCA_043787455.1 Rhizobacter sp. | reverse complement strand
AAGGCCTTCGTCAAGGAGCGGCTCGCGCCCTACAAATATCCGCGCTCGTTCGAGTTCGTCGACGAGCTGCCGAAGACGGCGACCGGCAAGATCCAGCGGTTTCGCCTGCGGGAACGCGAGCAGTCGCGGTCACCTTCGAAGTGAGCGAAGCAGCCGCCACGAGCGCAGCCGCGGCGAAAACGCGGTTCGTCGATCTCGATTGGCGCGGCCGCACGCTGCGGCTCGAGACCGCGTGGGTCGGCGCGCCGCGCCGCGCCGGCACGCCTGAGGTCGTGTTCCTGCACGAAGGGCTCGGCTCGATCTCGATGTGGAAGGATTTCCCGCGCACCTTCTGCGAGCGCCACGGCTTCGCGGGCTTCGTGTTCTCGCGCTACGGCTACGGCCGCTCGACCCCCAAGCCGCGCGACGAACGCTGGGCCAGCGACTTCATGCACCGGCAGGCCGATGAGGTCCTGCCCGCGCTCTTCGCGGCGGTCGGCATCAGGGAGCCATGGCTCTTCGGCCACAGCGACGGCGCCACGATCGCCCTGCTGCACGCGGCGCGCCATCCGGCTGCCGGCGTCGTCGCGGTCGCGCCGCATCTCTTCGTCGAGGACATCTCGGTCGCGAGCATCGCCCGGGCGCTCGGCGCGTTCGAGTCGGGCGAGCTGCGCGCTGGCCTGGCCCGCCATCACGACGATCCCGACTCGGCTTTTCGCGGCTGGTACGACGCCTGGCTCGCGCCCGAATTCCGCGACTGGAACATCGAGCGCGAGATCGAGACGATCACGTGCCCCGTGTTCGCGGTGCAGGGCGAAGGCGACGAGTACGGCACGCTCGAGCAGATCCGCGCCATCGCACGTCGATTGCCGCGGACCGCGCTGCTCGTGATCCCGGACTGCGGCCACTCGCCGCATCGTGACCAGCCCGAGGTCCTCGCGCGCGAGGTCGCGCACTTCATCGCCGCCCATCGCTGATCGTCCACGACGCCATGGCCTCGCACATCCCGCTCGTCGAAGACGACCACGTCATCGGCCTCGACGGCAAGCCGCTCGCGCCGCTGCCGGTCAATGCCTGGGCCGGCCTGCCGTTCGAGGTGCATCCGCACATGCGAAAAGGCGAGGTCGGGCATCGCTACAACCCGCATCCGCTGCTGCTCGTCCACCTCCGCTCGCACGGCCGATCGCGCATCCGCTCGGGCCACACCGTCTTCGATCTGGCGCTGGCGCCGGGCCAGGTCGATGTCTTCTGCGCCGGCTTCCACATGGACCACGGCTCGTGGGACTGCACGCCGGGCGGAGTCCTGGCGGTCGAGATCAATCCCGAGCGGGCACGCAGCTATCTGCACGACGACGCGCTGGCCGTCGACCCGTCGACCCGGCTCTCGGGCCGCGACCCGGTGCTCGAGCGCCTGTTCGACTGCATGCGCAGCGAGGTCGACGCGGGCTGCACGTCGGGTCGCCTCTTCGCCGAAGGCCTGTCCCTGTCGCTACTCGCGCGCCTGTCGGCGTGCTACGGCAGCACCGAGGCGGCGCCGCGGCCGGCACGCAAGCTCTCGTCGAAGCAGCTTCAGCAGACCGTCGACTTCATCGACGCCCACATCAGCGCCGACCTGAGCGTCGCCGCGCTCGCCGGGCAGATCGGCATGAGCCCGTTCACGTTCTCGAAGCTCTTCAAGGCGAAGGTCGAGGCATCGCCGCACAGCTTCGTCCTCTCGCGCCGCATCCAGCGCGCAGAGATTCTGCTCGGCGGATCGCTGTCGCTGACCGAGATCGCGCTCAGCGTCGGCTTCGCCAGCCAGTCGCACTTCACAGAGGCGTTTCGCCGCCGCACCGGCCGCACGCCGTCGAAGGCGCGGCACCGCGACTGAGCGCAGAGCCGGCCGTCGACGAGGCCGAAGGTCGCTATTTGCAGGTGTAGCTCGCCGCAGCGGTGACCGCGCCGGTGCCGCTGTAGGTCGGCTTTTGCGGATACGGGCACAGCAGCTGGCTCGCGCTTGCGTCGGCCGACTGGATCGTGATCGTCGCCGGCGCGGTCCCAGTCTCGACCCAGCTGGTCATCGCCGTGAAAAGCTGCCCAGCGGCGGGGAGCGGCACAGAGTTGGTGGTCGCCGGCGGGCTGACGCCGACCGTTCCCTGCTGGATGCCGACGCCGGCGCAGTGCCCCATGCCGGCAATTAGGAACAGGCGGTCGTACGCCTGCGTCTTCGCGAAGCCGCCGTCGAGATTGGCGACACGGGTGTAGTAGTTGACCGAGTTCTGGGTGGGGATCAGCACGTCGGCGCTGCCGTGGTACTGCAGGATCTTGACGCCGCTCGCTTTCGCGCCAGTGAGGTCAGGGTTGTCGGTGTTGATGTTGCCGAAGAACGGCTGCAGCGCGATACCCTGGGCGAAGGCATTGGCGAGCTGCCCGTAGGTGAGATTCCTCCACCCGTTTAGGCCGCTCGATACCGCGTTGGTGAACGTCGGCGTCGCGATCGTCGGATCCTGGAGCTCGAGCGCGGTTATGTCCGACGAGATCGAGAACGGGTTGGCTCCCGCCAGGCCGGTGCTTGCACCGCGCGTCAGGCCGTACCAGAGCTGATCGCTCGCGAGGTTCGCGTTGAAGCCATTGTTGGCCGCGGGGTCGGGCACCGAGCCGTCGGGCGTCTGCCCGTACCAGATCTTGTTCTGTGCCGTCGCCTGGGCCGGCGTCATGCACGCTGCCGTCGCGTTCGTGCCGACGACCCCATTCGTGCCGATGGTTCCGGTGCACAGCGCCGTGGCGTCTTTCGCCGGGTCGTAGGTGCATTGCTGCGGGTCGAGGATGAAGCCCAAGTGCTGACCGCCGACGACGTCGCAGGTGCTTACCGCCTTGGCGCTTACCTGCTGCTGCTGCGCGGTGGTGAGCGCCACGCCGGCGAGGTCGCGCTGATAGACGATCTGCGGGTACAGCTCCGTCGTGATGAACTTGGTCCAGTTGAACGCGGGCGCACCGACGAGATAGCCGTTGTAGTCGTCCGGATGGTTCTGGATGATCTTGTAGCCTTGGCGGCCGCCGGTCGAGCAGCCGTCCCAGTAGGCCAACTTCTGCGCCTTCAGGTAGTAAGCCGCTGTGAGCGCCTTGGTCTTCAGGGCGAGCTCATGGAGGCTGCGCTCGGAGAAGTCCTGCCACAGCGTCGAGTTGATCGTGCCGTCGGGGTTCATGGCGAACGATCCGGTGCCGGTGATGCTGTGGCCGGTGTCGGTCGAGGCGACGACCGAGCCTTCGGTTCCGGCCGTGACACCGTTGCCGCTGCTGCCGAGGGTCGTGATGGAGCCGTGGGTGCCACCGGCCCAGCCGCCGCCGCCCATGTTGTGAATCTTCTGATTCCAGTTCGCCGCCGTCGGCAGCCAGACCTCGATGCCGATGCCGGGCGAGGTCGACGGCGCGCTCGCCGGGCCGGGGTTGCCGGGTCCGACGTTGAGCTTGACCATGCACACATCGTTGGTGGCGATCGGCGTCGTCGCGGTCCCCAGAGTCAGGACGTCGCCCTTCTTGAACGACTTGACCAGCAGGACGGTGGTGTTCGCATCCGGCTTGAACGCCGTCTTCATCGTGTCGTCGCAGGTCAGGGCCGTCGGCGCAGGCGCCGGGGCGGGGGCAGGCGCGGGTGCCGGCGCGTCGCTGCCGCCGCAAGCGACCGGCAGCACGCACGAGGCGGCGAGAGAGAGCACAAGTACAAGACGAGCGCGCTCGTCGTGCGATGAGGAATCCGAGGCCATGGGACAGTCTCCAGGTGTGCGGCGCTCGCCGGCGGCAAGCGCTCTTGGCGTCCTCGTAAGGTAGTTCGACACGCCGACCTCGGTCTATCGAATCGCGGCACCGCCTTGTCGAAAAGCAGTCGCGCGCTCTCGGGACTTACGCGATGCAGGCTTCACGAAAGCGCGACGCGTGAAGACACATTGCCGAAAACCCGCTTGCTCGTGTCGTCGGATTGCGGACACTCCGCGCATCGCGGCCCGCGCTGGATAGATCTCGCGCGACGGCTGCACCTTTTCATCTCGAAACACCTTTGCATCCGGAGATTTCATGCATCGCTTCCGCGCCACCCTCGCTGCCGTCGCGGCCCTGCTCGCCGCGTCGGCAACGCTTCCCGCTCACGCGCAATCGGCGAGCGGTCCGATCAAGATCGGACTCATGCTGCCCTACACCGGCACGTACGCCGGCCTCGGCAATGCGATCGAGAACGGCTTCAAGCTCTTCGTGCAGGAACAGGGCGGCAAGCTCGGCGGTCGCGAGATCCAGTACTTCAAGGTCGACGACGAGTCCGACCCGTCCAAGGCGACCGACAACGTCAACAAGCTCATAAAGCGCGACAACGTCGACGTGCTCGTCGGCACGGTGCATTCGGGCGTGGCGCTGGCGATGGCCAAGGCGGCGAAGGACAACAACACGCTGCTCGTCATCCCGAACGCCGGCGCCGACGCGATCACCGGGCCGATGTGCGGAGCGAACATCGTGCGCAGCTCGTTCTCGAACTGGCAGCCAGGCTATGCGATGGGCGTGGTCGCCGGAACGAAGGGCATCAAACGCGCGATGACGATCACCTGGGCCTACGCGGCCGGCATCGAGTCGACCAAGGGCTTCACCGAAGGCCTCGAGAAGGGCGGCGGCAAGGTGATCAAGGACCTGACCCTGCCGTTCCCGAACGTCGAGTTCCAGGCCCTGCTCACCGAGATCGCGGCGCAGAAGCCCGATGCTGTCTACGCCTTCTTCGCCGGCGGCGGCGCGGTGAAGTTCGTCAAGGACTATGCGGCGGCGGGCCTGAACAAGACGATCCCGCTCTACGGCCCGGGCTTTCTCACCGACGGCACGCTCGAGGCGCAGGGCGCTTCGGCGCAGAACATGCTCACGACGCTGCACTACGCCGACAACCTCGACACGCCGCGCAACAACAACTTCAGGAAGGCCTACGCGATCGCCTTCAAGGCGCAGCCCGACGTGTACGCGGTGCAAGGCTACGACGCGGCGCAGATCCTCGCGAGCGGCCTGAAGGCGGTCGGCGGCGATCTCGCCAAACGCGACCAGCTCACCGCGGCGATGCGAAAGACCGTCGTCGACAGCCCGCGCGGCAAGTTCACGATCTCGGCCGCGGGCAACCCGGTGCAGGACATCTACCTGCGCGAAGTGAAGGGCAACAACAACGAGTTCCGCTCCGTCGCCGTGAAGGCGCTCGCCGACCCGGCGCGCGGCTGCAAGCTCTGACGGCACGCTTTCCGCTTTGACGTGGCGATGGACCTCGCCACCTTCCTCGTCCAGTGCCTGAACGCCGTCCAGTACGGCCTCTTGCTGTTCCTCGTCGCCAGCGGCCTGACGCTGATCTTCGGGATCATGGGCGTCATCAACCTGGCGCATGGCAGCTTCTACATGCTGGGCGCCTACCTCGCGTTCGCGCTGACGCCGTGGTTCGGCGACTGGTTCATGACGCGGCTGGTCGTCGGCGTCGCGCTCGCCGCGGTCTTCGGCTACCTGCTCGAGTGGGTCTTCTTCAGCTTCCTCTACGAGCGCGACCACCTGCAGCAGGTGCTGCTCACGTACGCACTCATCCTCGTGTTCGAGGAGATGAGGAGCCTCCTCGTCGGCAACGACGTTCACGGAGTCGCGGCGCCGTCGTGGCTCGCCGGCGGCTTTCGCCTCGGCGGCCTGATGGAGTACCCGTGGTACCGCGTCTTCGCATCGGTCGCCTGCCTCGTCGTCGCGCTCGGGCTCTACGCCGTCGTCAACCGCACGCGCCTGGGCATGATGATCCGCGCCGGCGCGAGCAACCGCGACATGGTGCGCGGCCTCGGCGTCGACATCCGGCGCCTCTATCGCATCGTCTTCGCCGGCGGCGTCGCGCTCGCCGCGCTCGCGGGGATGATCGCCGCGCCGCTTTCGTCGGTTTATCCGGGCATGGGGTCGAGCGTCCTCATCGTCTGCTTCGTCGTCGTCGTCATCGGCGGCATCGGGTCGGTGCGCGGCGCACTGGTCGCCGCGCTGCTGGTCGGGCTGGTCGATACCTTCGGCAAAGTCCTGCTGCCTTCGCTAGCCGGCATGCTGGTTTACATGCTGATGGCAGGCGTGCTGCTGTTCAAACCCGAAGGGCTTTTCAAGCAATGAGCGCGCAACAATCGAATCTCGAAATTTTGCCTGGCGGCGTAAAAGTCGCACTGGTACTGGCGTTGCTTGCGCTGGTCGCCTTCCCTTTCGTCGGCACCGACTTTTACACCGAGATGGTGACGCGCATGATGATCATGGCGATTTTTGCCATGAGCCTCGATTTGCTGCAGGGCGTGACCGGGCTGGTATCGCTCGGCCATGCCGCCTACTTCGGGCTGGCGGGCTACGCGCTGGCATTTCTGACGCCGGCCGGAGCGCCGGTCAGCCTCTGGTGGACGATGCCGGCGGCGGTGCTGGTCTCGGGCCTGGCCGCCCTCGTCATCGGATTTTTTGTCGTCCGCACGCACGGCATTTACTTCATCATGGTGACGATGGCCTTTGCCCAGATGGTGTTTTTCCTGTTCTTCGACAACAAGGTGTTGGGCGGCTCGGACGGTCTGTACATCAACTTCAAGCCAAGTGTGGAGGTGGCGGGAAACGCCCTGCTCGACCTGGGCAACAAACTGTCGATGTACTACTTCACGCTTGCAGCCATGCTGGCGGTCTACGTCTTTTTACGCCGCCTGCTGTGGAGCCCGTTCGGCCGGGCGCTGGCCGGAATCCGCGTCAACGAACACCGGATGCGCGCCATGGGATTCGGCACCTTCGGCTACAAGCTTTCGGCGTTCACCCTGGCAGGCGCGCTGGCTGGACTGGCGGGCTACCTCTGGGGCGCGCAGAGCGGCTACATGAACCCCGAACTGATGGGCTTTCAGATGAGCGCGCATGCCATCATGATGGTCGTGTTAGGCGGCATGGGCAACATCGCCGGCGCCATCGTCGGCGCGTTCACCTTCGAGTACCTGCTGCATGTTTTCAAGGACCTGCCGCAAGTCGGCAGCGTTAACCTGGGCAAGCACTGGCAGTTGTGGATGGGCATGTTTATCGTCTTGCTGGTGACGTTTGCGCCACGCGGCCTACTCGGCATAGCCGGAAAATTCGGCAAACCGAAGCTAACTGACGGCAAGGCGGTCGAGGGGAGCCGGCCATGAGTGAGGTTCTTCTCAGCGCCAAAAACCTGACCAAGCGCTTCGGCGGCCTGGCTGCTGTCAACGATGTTTCGGTCGATCTCTGGCAGGGCCGCATCCATGCGGTGATCGGCCCCAATGGTGCGGGGAAATCCACCCTCACGAACCTGCTGTCCGGCGACCTGCCGCCCACCTCAGGGTCCATCACGCTGGGCGGGCGCGACGTGACCGGCTGGAGCCCTGAGAAAATTTCCGCGCAGGGACTCGGCCGCAGCTACCAGAAGACCAATATCTTTTTGCCGTTCACCGTCTGGGAAAACGTCCGGCTGGCTTCGCAGTCACGCGAACCCCATGCGGCGAACTGGTTCCGACGCGCTATCAAATTCGAAGCTAT
>JAYVVB010000362.1:0-4028 GCA_043787455.1 Rhizobacter sp. | reverse complement strand
CACCGCGATCACGCAGAACATCACCACCCTGCACAACCGCGTCAACGAGCTCGGCGTCGCCGAGCCGGTGATCCAGCAGCAGGGCGCCGACCGGGTCGTTGTGCAGCTGCCGGGCGTGCAGGACACGGCCAAGGCGAAGGACATCATCGGCCGCACGGCGACGCTCGAGATGCGCCTCGTCGACGACAGCGCCGAGGCGCGCGCCGCCTCCACCGGCGCAGGGCCGGTGCCGTTCGGCGACGAGCGCTACGTCGAGCGCGGCGGCGCGCCGCTGATCGTCAAGCGCCAGGTGCTACTCACCGGCGAGAACCTCACCGACGCCCAGCCCGGCTTCGACGGCCAGAGCCAGGAGCCGGCCGTGCACCTCACGGTCGATGCGCGCGGCGCCCGGATCATGCGCGACACCTCGCGCGAGAACATTGGCAAGCGGATGGCGATCCTGCTCTTCGAGAAGGGCAAGGGCGAGGTCGTGACCGCGCCGGTGATCCGCGGCGAGCTCGGTAACCGCTTCCAGATATCGGGCCGGATGAACACGGCCGAGGCCAGCGACACGGCGCTGCTGCTGCGCGCCGGGTCCCTGGCCGCGCCGATGGAGATCATCGAGGAGCGCACGATCGGCCCGAGCCTGGGCGCCGAGAACATCGCCAAAGGCTTCCAGAGCGTGATCTACGGTTTTTGCGCGATCGCCTTGTTCATGTGCGTCTACTACCGCCTGTTCGGGGTGATCTCGACGCTCTCGCTCGCCTTCAACCTGCTCCTGCTCGTCGCCGTCCTGTCGATGCTGCAGGCGACGCTAACCTTGCCCGGCATCGCCGCCGTGGCGCTGGCGCTCGGCATGGCGATCGACGCCAATGTGTTGATCAACGAGCGCGTGCGCGAGGAGCTGCGCGGCGGCGCGTCGCCGCAGGCGGCGATCAACATCGGCTACGAGCGCGCCTTCGCGACCATCCTCGACTCCAACGTGACGACGCTGATCGCCGGCCTCGCCCTGCTCGCCTTCGGCTCGGGCCCGGTGCGCGGCTTCGCGATCGTCCACTGCCTCGGCATCATGACCTCGATGTTCTCGGCGGTGATGTTCTCGCGCGGCCTCGTCAACTTCTGGTACGGCCGCCAGAAGCGGCTTAAGGCGGTGTCGATCGGTCAGGTCTGGAAACCGGCAGAGCCGGTGCCGGCCAAGATCTGACGGCCCGATCGCCGCCCGCCGCCGCTTTCGCCCTTAGCCCAAGAGACCGCACCCGATGGAGTTCTTCCGCATCCGCCGCGACATCCCGTTCATGCGGCATGCGCTGGTGTTCAACATCGTCTCGCTGCTGACCTTCCTCGCCGCGGTCTTCTTCCTTGCCACGCGCGGCCTGCACTTCTCGATCGAGTTCACCGGCGGCAACGTCATCGAGACGGCGTATTCGCAGCCGGCTGACATCGCCAGGATCCGGACGACGGTCGAGTCGCTCGACCTCGGCGACGTCCTGGTGCAGAACTTCGGCAGCTCGCGCGACGTGATGATCCGCGTGCCGGTGCGCGGCGACATCAAGCAGGCCGTGCTCGTCGCCCGCGTCTTCGACGTCTTGTGCAAGGCTGAGGGCGGCACGGTGCAGACGAAGGACGGCCCGGCCGAGCAGGGCCAGTCGGCGTCGCGCCAGGTGTGCGCGACGGCCGCCGGGACCGAGCCGATGCGCCTGTCGCGCAGCGAGTTCGTCGGACCGCAGGTCGGCAAGGAACTCGCCCAGGACGGCGCGAAGGCGCTGGCCTTCGTCGTCATCGGCATCATGATCTACCTGGCCTTTCGCTTCGAGTGGAAGTTCTCGATCGCCGCGATCGTCGCCAACCTGCACGACGTGGTCATCATCCTGGGCTTCTTCGCCTTTTTCCAGTGGGAGTTCTCGCTCTCGGTGCTCGCGGCCGTGCTCGCGGTGCTGGGCTACTCGGTGAACGAGTCGGTCGTCATCTTCGACCGGATCCGCGAGAGCTTTCGGCGCTACCGCAAGCTCTCGACGCGCGAGGTCATCGACCACGCGATCACGAGCACCATCAGCCGCACGATCATCACTCACGGCTCGACCCAGATGATGGTGCTGTCGATGCTGATCTTCGGTGGCCAGACCCTGCACTACTTCGCGATCGCGCTCACGATCGGCATCCTTTTCGGCATCTACTCGTCGGTCTTTGTCGCCGCCGCCATCGCGATGTGGCTGGGCGTGAAACGTGAGGACCTCGTCAAGTCGTCGGGTAAGGAGCACGATCCGAACGATCCGAACGCCGGGGCGGTCGTGTAGAGTCGAAAGCGACTTTTCAGCAAGACGATTCGCACCCCACTCCCCATGCCGACCCCCGCCAACCCGACGGCATTGGCTCAGCAGGCGAGGCGGTCTTATGTAGAGCGGCTGATCGGCGGATTGCCGGGCGTGGTGCAGGCGATCGATCACGGTGCCAGGGTCCTCGCCGGCGCGGTGGCCGAGCCCGCGGTGGCGATGAAGCGCCGTGAGCTGATCCCGCTTCTGAACCCGACGCTGCCGCTCTGGCAGAACGGCATGATGACGCTGCTGCGAGCCGCCCTCGCCACCGGCACTGTGCCGCAGACCCGCCTCGGCGAGCTGCCGCCGAGCGCCTCGTCGACGCGCGGCGGCGACGGCGGCAGGCTGAGCCTGGTCGACGACGACACCATCGAGCATGAGATCCTCAGCTCGCGCCTCGCGCTGGCGATGATGGACCGCGCGTCGTGGGAGTTCACCGATCTGCGCTCGCGCATGAACAACCTCGAAGGCAAGGACGAGCTCGACGCCAACGACATCCTGCGCCCGCACGTGCTCGCGCGCATCGTCACGACGTCGTGGCTCGCCGCGCCGCTCAGCTTCGACACCTGGCGGCTGCTGCAGACGGTGGTCCATGACGAGCTCTCTCTCTTTGCCGAAGAGGCGTACCACGAGACCAACCGCTTCCTCTTGCAGCGTCACGTGCTGCCCGAGGTCGATCTGCGTCCCTTCATCCGGCGCACGGCGCACGACGTCGGCCGGGGGGCGACGTCTTCGGGATCGGGGAGCGGCGGCTTCGGCACGCCGACCGGCATGTCGCCGGGGGCGGCTTCCGAGTTCCAGTCGACGGCGACGCGGGCCTCGAGCGCGGCGAGCGAAGTCGGCGAGGAGACGCGCCTGATGACGCGCGCCGCGGGCCTGGCGCGCGGCTCCGACCAAGCCGAGGCCGTGCTCGGCCGGCTCAATCGCCTCGTCAGCCGCCAGCTGCCGGACTTCGCGATCACATCGCACGCCCCGGCGCAGCCGTCGCCGCGCCTGAACGCGGCGATCGCCGAAGCGCAGGAGGGCGTCGCACGCCGCCTCACGCCGACGACCACCGATGCCGCCGGTCGCGTCGGCATCAACACGCCGGCGATGCTCGAGGAGCTGCATCAGAGGAAGCAAGCGCTCAAGCAGGCCGCCGCGACGCCGGTGGAACGGGCGACGATCGAGATCGTCGCGCTCCTGTTCCAGAGCATCCTGATGGAAGACGCGATCCCGGCGACGGTGCGCGTCTGGTTCGCGCGGCTGCAGATGCCGGTGCTGCGTGTCGCGGTCTCGGAGCCCGATTTCTTCGCGACCGTCGAGCATCCGGCGCGTCGTCTCATCGATCGCATGGGCTCGTGCGTGATGGGCTTCGACTCGGGTGGCCGCGCTGTCGGCGATCTGCTCGAGAAGGAGATCAAGCGCGTCGTCCAGGTTGTCGAGGCTTATCCCGACACCGGCCGGCGCGTCTTCCAGACCGTGCTCACCGAGTTCGAGAAATTCCTCGAGCACTATTTCAAGAACGAGAACGAGGCGTCGAAGAAGGGCGTCTCGCTCGCGGCCCAGGTCGAGCAGCGCGAGACCCTGGCGATCCAGTACACGATCGAGCTGAGGAAGATGCTCAACGACGTGCCGGTCCAGGAAGGCGTGCGCGAGTTCCTGTTCCAGATCTGGGCCGACGTGCTCGCCACCACGGCGATCAAGACCAACAACGGTGACGCCACCAAGGAGATGAAGCGCGCCGCCGCCGACCTC
>JAYVVB010000361.1:0-2517 GCA_043787455.1 Rhizobacter sp. | reverse complement strand
GATCCCACGGCCGACTTCGTCTACGCGCGGCTCATGAAAAGCGAGTCGTCGTTCGAAGGCGGCTATGCACCGGATCGGATCGCGGCCTGGGCCGAAGTTGCGCGGGCCTGGTCGAGCGGCAAGGAGCCCGAGGGATTGCCGCGTGTCGAAGCGCCCGAAAAGGGTGCCGCTCCCGGCCGCGACGTCTTCCTGTTCTTCATCAGCGGCGCAAAGGAACGCGCGCCTGCAGCGGCCGTCGGGACCCTGGTCGCCCTCGGCATGTCGCCGCCTCTGGGGTGAAATCCGGGAAACGCAAAGGCCCCGCTCGCACGCGGCGAACGGGGCTTCCGCCCTTCGCGGACTTTCAGTTCTAGACGCCTCGATTGCGGCCGAACAGGAACGTGGCGACGGCGAGGATGATGAAGACGACGAACAGGATCTTCGCGATGCCCGCGGCGCCGGCAGCGATGCCACCGAAACCGAACAGCGCAGCGATCAGCGCGATCACGAAGAAGACAACGGCGTAGTGAAGCATGTAGGACTCCTGGAGCGCGCGGGGCGCATGTCATGAATGGGACGTGAAGATCTTCGCCCGCCGCGCGTGCCTTGCCGATAGGCTGATTGGCTGACCGGATGTCGGGGTCACGACCCCGGCGCTGTCGGACCGTTCCGACCCCGCGGACGCGGGGGCAGCGTGTCAAACTCGCAGATCAGCCTCTCGCCTGCCTTGTCGATGTCCGAATCCAACGCCGATGCTTCCGCGTTCCCCGCGCCCCGCGCCGAGGCCGGCACCGACCGGCCACCCCGGCCCGCGGCGACGATCGTCGTCGTTCGCGACGGCGCGCTCGGCCTCGAAGTGCTGCTGTCGCGCCGGGCCGAACGGGGCGACCACAACAGCGGCGCCTGGGTCTTCCCCGGCGGCATCGTAGAGAAGGGCGACGCCGGTGCCCACGCCTGTTGCGACGGCCTCGATGACGCCGAAGCGAGCCGCCGTCTCGGCCTGGCGTCGGGCGGCCTCGATTTCTACGTCGCTGCGGTGCGAGAGTGCTTCGAGGAGTCGGGACTGCTGTTCGCCCGCGCGAGCGGCGAGGCCCTCGTCGACCTCGACGGCGCCGACGCCGCGCGGCTCGGTCCGTGGCGCGGCGCTCTCCATCGCGGCGAGCAGAGCGTCGCCGAGCTCTGTGCGCGCGAAGGCCTGCGTTTCGCGGTCGATCGCCTCGTCTACCTGAGCCATTGGCTCACGCCGCTCGGCCGCGCCAAGCGCTTCGACACGCGCTTCTTCATCGCCGCGGCGCCGCGGGCGCAGACCGCTGCGCACGACGGCACCGAGCTCGTCGAGCAGCTCTGGACCCGGCCGAGCGAAGCGCTGGCACGCAGCGCTTCGCTGAAGCTGCTCACGCCGACGCTGAAGTCGCTCGAGACCATTGCCCGCTTCGCCAGCGTCGACGAGGCGATGGCGTGGGCCGCGGCACCGCGCCAGGTCGCGCTCGTGATGCCACGCGTAGCCAACGGCCGCGACGGCTTTCGTCCGGTGATGCCCGACGAGCATGCGTGGGCCGAGCTCGGGCGGATCGATCCGGCGGGTCATGGCCGCGGCTCGTACGACATCGTCACCGACCAGCCGGTGCGTCTCTCGGAGCGCGTCATCCGCGTCAGCGCCGGCAACGGCAGCGTCATGACCGGCCCGGGCACCAACACCTACCTCGTCGGCGGCGCCGGTGCTCAAGGCTGGGCGGTGATCGATCCCGGGCCGGCGCTCGACGCCCACGTCGACGCCATCGTCGCCGCCGCGCCCGGCCCGATCGACCGCATCTTCGTCACCCACACCCACAACGACCACTCGCCGGCGACGCTCGCATTGAAGGCGCGCACCGGCGCAATCGTGCTTGGCCTCGCGCCGCTGCACCGCGAGTGGCAGGACCCGACCTTCGCTGCCGACGTGACGCTGCACGGAGGCGAGCGCATCGCCCTCGGCGAGTCGACGCACCTCTCGGTCATCCACACGCCGGGCCACGCGAGCAACCATCTCTGCTATCTGCTCGAGGAGGAAAAGACGCTCTTCACCGGCGACCACGTGATGCAGGCCTCGACGGTCGTCATCAACCCGCCCGACGGCGACATGGCCGTCTACCTGGCATCGCTGCGCTCGCTCCTTGACCTCGATCTCGACTGGCTCGCGCCGGGCCATGGCTTTCTCATGGCGCGGCCGCGAGAGGCGATGGCCGCGATCGTCGCCCATCGCCTCAAGCGCGAGGCCAAGGTCGTCGCGGCGCTCGCAGAGCTCGGCCCCGCGCTGATGCCGGCGCTGCTCGCCGAGGTCTACGCCGACGTCCCCGCTCACCTGCATCCGATGGCGCTGCGCTCGCTCACCGCGCACCTGCTGAAGCTGCAGGGTGAGCAACGCGCCGACGAGTCCGAGGGGCGCTGGTCGCCGATGTCTGCGGGCTAGGTGTAGTTTCCCAAGAGGTTGTTCACCCGAGGTGAAGGGAGATGGAGGTTCTGACGCGACCAACTTCCAACAGGACTGCCCGGATGAAC
>JAYVVB010000360.1:0-14118 GCA_043787455.1 Rhizobacter sp. | reverse complement strand
CGAGATGCTGCCGCTCGCCGTGCAGGCGGCGATGGCGGCGATCGAGAAGATCTGCCCCGAGGCGAAGAACCTGCTCCTCATCCCCGAGAAGCACACCCGTAACTCGTTCTACCTATTGAACGTGCAGCGGCTCATGGAGATTTTCCACCAGGCCGGCCTCAATGTGCGCCTCGGCACGCTCGACGACGCGATCACCGCGCCGACCGACGTGCCCTTGCCCGACGGCAGCGCGCTCACGCTCGAGCCGCTCGTTCGGACGCGAAACCGCCTCGGCCTGAAGGACTTCGATCCCTGCACGATCCTGCTCAACAACGATCTCTCGGCCGGCATCCCGAAGGTTCTCGAGAACCTGCACGAGCAATACCTGCTGCCGCCGCTGCACGCCGGCTGGGCGATCCGAAGGAAGACGAACCACTTTGCCGCCTACGAGGAAGTCGCGAAGAAGTTCGCCAAGCTGCTGGGCATGGACCCGTGGCTCATCAATCCGATGTTCGCGCGCTGCGGCGAGGTGAACTTCAGCGACGGCTCCGGCGCCGAGTGCCTGACGAGCAACGCCGAGACGCTGCTCGGCAAGATCCGGCGCAAGTACAAGGAATACGGGATCCAGGAAAAGCCTTTCATCATCGTCAAGGCCGACGCTGGCACCTACGGCATGGGCATCATGACCGTGCGCGACCCGAAAGACCTGGCCGACCTGAACCGGCGCTCGCGCAACAAGATGAGCGTCATCAAGGACGGCCAGGAGGTGAGCGAGGTCATCCTCCAGGAAGGCGTGCCGACGTACGAGCGCGTCAACGACTCGGTCGCCGAGCCGGTCGTCTACATGATCGACCGCTACGTCGTCGGCGGCTTCTACCGCGTCAACCCAGAGCGCGGCACCGACGAGAACCTGAACTCGCCCGGGTCGAGCTTCGTGCCGCTGGCGTTCGCCGGCTCGAACCAGTTCACCAAGCCCGGCGCCAAGCCCGGCGTGGTTGCCCCCAACCGCTTCTACATGTACGGCGTGATCGCGCGCCTGGCGATGGTCGCCGCGAGCTACGAGCTCGAAGCGACGGATCCGAACGCCGAGATCTACGAGTAGCGCGTCGTGTTCGGCGCACCCGCGCTGACGCACTGCGCGCACCGGGGCGGCAGGGCCACAATCGTTCCCGCCCCATAAACTACGTTGCGATGAGCGCTGTACCTTCCCTGCCGTCCGGCGCCCCGCTCGAGACGAGCCCATCCGGCGCGCCACGCCACGGCGGCGTCGCCAGGCTCGCCCTGGCGGCGCTCGGAATCGTCTACGGCGACATCGGCACGAGCCCGCTCTATGTCATGAAGACGGTGTTCGACAAGGGCGCCGGCCTCGCCCTCACCGAGCCCGAGCTGGTCGGCGTGATCTCGCTGATCCTGTGGTCGCTGATGGACGTCGTGACGCTCAAGTACGTGCTCCTCATCATGCGTGCCGACAACCATGGCGAGGGCGGCATCATGGCGCTGCTCGCGCTCGCCGCCTCGTCGGTGGCCAAGCAGCCGAAGCTTCGTCATGTGCTCATGCTCCTCGGCGTCTTCGGCGCGGCGCTGTTCTACGGCGACGGCGTCATCACGCCGGCGATCTCGGTCCTGTCGGCGATGGAGGGCTTGCAGATCGCTTCGCCGCGGCTCGCGCCTTACGTGGTGGAGTTGACCGTTGCGGTGCTGATCGCGTTGTTCCTGTTCCAGAAGCGCGGCACGGCAGGCATCGGTGCCCTGTTCGGCCCGGTGATGGTGCTCTGGTTCGTCGTCCTCGCCGTGTCGGCGATCGCACCGATCGCGCACCATCCGGCGATCCTCGTCGCCGTGAATCCGCTCGAAGGGCTCGCTTTCCTCACGCGCCACGGCTGGGTCGCGTTCGTCGCGCTCGGTTCGGTCGTCCTCGCCGTCACCGGGGCCGAGGCGCTGTACGCCGACATGGGCCACTTCGGCGCGCGTCCGATCCGCATGTCGTGGTTCTTTCTCGTGCTGCCCGCGCTCGCGCTCAACTACCTCGGCCAGGGGGCGTTGCTCGCGGCGCATCCCGAAGCCCTCGAGAACCCCTTCTTCAAGATGTTCCCCGACTGGGCGCTGCTGCCGATGGTCGTGCTGTCGACCGCCGCGACCGTGATCGCCTCGCAGGCGGTGATTTCGGGCGCCTACTCGATGACCAACCAGGCGATGAAACTAGGCTTCCTGCCGCGCATGCGCATCGAGCACACCTCCGAGCACGAGATGGGCCAGATCTTCGTGCCTGCCGTCAACACCGCGCTCCTGGTCGCGGTGATCGCGGCCGTGCTGGGCTTTCGCTCGTCGACCGCACTCGGCTCGGCCTACGGCATCGCCGTCACGGGCACGATGCTGATCACGACGCTGCTCACCTTCTTCGTCGTGCGCCACGCATGGCGCTTCAACTTCTGGCTCGCGCTGGCGGCGACGGCGTTCTTCGTCGCCATCGACCTCACCTTTTTCTCCGCTAATCTGCTGAAAGTCGCCGATGGCGGCTGGTTTCCGCTGGTCATCGCCGGCCTGGTGTTCACGGTGATGGCCACCTGGGCCCGCGGCCGCGTCCTGCTGCACGACCACCTGAGCGCCGACGCGATCGAGCTCGGGCCGTTTCTCGAATCGGTGATGGCCGACCTGCCCCAGCGCGCACCGGGCACGGCGGTGTTCATGAACGCCGTCGCCGGCCTGACGCCGACGGCGCTCCTGCACAACCTCAAACACAACCACGTGCTGCATGCATCGAACCTCTTCGTCACCGTCGAGACGCTCGAAGTGCCGTGGGTCGCGGCGAGCGAGCGTGCGGTGGTGGAGCCGATCGCGGGCCAGTGCTTCACGATCCACCTGCGCTTCGGCTTCAAGGACCGCATCGACGTCCCCGCCGCGCTCGAGGCGATCGGCCAGGGCATCGACGTCGATCCGATGACGACGTCGTACTTCCTCTCTCGCGCGACCGTCGTGCCGACCTTCGGCAAAGGCATGGCGGCGTGGCGCGAGAAGCTCTTCGCCAACATGCATCGCAACGCGACGGCGGCCTCGGACTTCCTGAACCTGCCGGCGAACCGAGTCGTCGAGCTCGGCACCAAGGTGCAGATTTGAGCGACGCATCGACGGGGCCGGCCGGCCCCGTCGATGGCCTGCAGACGCACGGCGCCGGCCCGCGCTCGATGTCGAGCCTGCCGGTCCTCACCCTCGGCGCCATCGGCGTCGTCTACGGCGACATCGGCACCAGCCCGCTCTACGCGTTGAAGCAGGTGTTCGCGAACGGCCACGTGCCGCTCACGCCGCACAACATCTACGGCGTCCTGTCGCTCGTGTTCTGGACGCTGACGGTGATCGTCTCGATCAAGTACGTCGTCCTTATCTTGCGTGCCGACAACAACGGCGAGGGCGGATTGATCGCCATGCTCGCGCTCGCTTCGCAGGCCGTGCGCGACCGGCCGAAGCTGCGCCGGCGCCTCCTCTTCGTCGGCATCCTCGGCACGGCGATCTTCTTCGGCGATGGCGTGATCACGCCCGCGATCTCGGTGCTCGGCGCGGTCGAGGGCCTCACGGTCGCGGCGCCCGGGTTGCACAGCTGGGTCGTGCCGATCACCCTCGTCGTGCTCGCCGCCCTGTTCCTGTTCCAGCGCCACGGCACGGCGCGCGTCGGCAAGCTCTTCGGTCCGGTGATGATGGTGTGGTTCGTGGTCCTCGCCGTCCTCGGCCTGATGCACATCGGCGACAACCCGCAGATCGTCCAGGCGCTGTCGCCGCACTACGCGATCCTGTTCCTGTTCGGCCAGACTTCGGTCGCGTTCATCGCGCTCGGCGCCGTCGTCCTCTGCGTCACCGGGGCCGAGGCGCTCTATGCCGACATGGGCCACTTCGGCAAGCGGCCGATCCGCCTCGCCTGGTTCGGCGTCGCCATGCCGGCGCTCGTCCTCAACTACTTCGGCCAGGGCGCGATGCTCCTCGCCGACCCGTCGAAGGTCGGCAATCCGTTCTTCGAGATGGCGCCGACCTGGACGCTCTATCCCTTGATCGCGCTTGCCGCCTGCGCCGCGGTGATCGCCTCGCAGGCGCTCATCACCGCCGCGTTCTCGGTCACCAAGCAGGCGATCCAACTCGGCTACCTGCCGCGCCTGCGCATCGCCCACACCTCGGTGCTCGAGACCGGCCAGGTCTACGTGCCGTTCGTCAACTGGGGCCTGTTCTGCGGCATCGTCGTCGCCGTGCTCTTGTTCGGCTCGAGCGACAGCCTCGGCGCGGCGTACGGCATCACGGTGACGGTCGACATGCTGATCACGACGACGATGACCTTCTTCGTCATCCGCTACGGCTGGAAGTACCCGTGGCCGCTCGCCGTCGCCGCGACCGGCTTCTTCTTCCTCGTCGACTTCGTGTACTTCATCGCCAATGCCGTCAAGGTCGTCGATGGCGGCTGGTTCCCGCTCCTCATCGGCGCGGTCATGTTCACTCTGATGATGACCTGGAAGCAGGGCCGAAGGCTGATGGCGCAAAGCCTGCGCGACGACACCATCGACCTCGTGAGCTTCCTCGAGTCGATCTTCATCAGCCCGCCGACGCGCGTGCCGGGCACCGCGGTCTTCCTCGTCAGCGACCCCGAGCTGACACCGAACGCGCTGCTCCACAACCTGAAGCACAACAAGGTGCTGCACGAGCGCAACCTGTTCGTCACCGTCAAGCACCACGAGGTGCCGTGGATCCAGGGCGACGCGTGCAGCGAGATCAGGGCGCTGGGCCACGACTGCTGGCAGGTGACGCTCAACTTCGGCTTCAAGAACGAGCCCGACGTGCCGGCCGCGCTGGTGCAGCTGCGGGCCAGCGGCTGCACCGTCGACGACATGGACACCTCGTACTTCCTGTCGCGCGACATCGTCATCCCGACGCTCGGCGGCGGCATGGCCGACTGGCGCGAGAAACTGTTCGCAGGCATGCACCGCAACGCCTCGGCCGCCGCCGACTTCCTGCGCCTGCCGACGAACCGCGTCGTCGAGCTCGGCTCGAAAGTAGAGATCTAGGGTGCCCCCACGCTCACTGCGTTCGCTGCCCCCCGAGGGGGTGCGGTCGGGCTTGGGGCGGCCCGGCGCCCGGCCGTGAGCCGCCGGCGAGACATTTCGCTCTCGGCGGCGACGGCCGGCTTCGTCGCCGTCCTCGTCGGCTTCACGAGCTCGGTCGCGATCGTCTTCCAGGCGGCGCAGTCGCTCGGCGCGACACCGGCCCAGACCGCGTCGTGGATGTGGGCGCTCGGCTGGGGCGTGGGCTTGGCGACGCTGCTGCCCTCGCTCTGGTGGCGCCAGCCGGTGATGATCGCGTGGAGCACGCCGGGCGCCGCGGTGCTCGCCGTCGCCGGCGCGAGCGGCGCGTTCAACATGGCCGAGGCGACCGGCGCGTTCATCGTCTTCGCGCTGCTCGTGATCGCGGTCGGCGCGAGCGGCTGGTTCGAGCGCGTGATGGACAGGATCCCGATGCCGCTCGCCGGTGCACTGCTGGCCGGCGTGCTCGCGCGCTTCGGCCTCGACGCCTTCGTCGCCGCGAACTCGTCGCTGGCGCTCGTCCTAGCCATGCTGCTCGCCTATCTGTGCGGACGACGCTGGTGGCCGCGCTATGCCGTCATCGGCGTCCTCGCGGTCGGCATCGCCGTCGCCGCGGCCTCAGGCACACTGCACACCGCTACGGTGCCGTGGACCCTCACCGTCCCGGTTTTCACCGCGCCCGAGTTCACCTGGCGCGCGACGGTGAGCCTGGCTCTGCCGCTCTTCGTCGTCACCATGGCGTCGCAGAACCTGCCCGGCGTCGCCGCGATCCGCGCCGCGGGCTACGCGATGCCGATCTCGAAGATCATCGTCATCACCGGTGTCGTGACTCTGCTGCTCGCGCCGTTCGGCGCGTTCGCGCTCAACCTCGCGGCGATCACCGCCGCGATCTGCCTGGGCCGCGAGGCGCACGCCGATCCGGCGCGGCGCTGGGTCGCCGCGGCATCGTGCGGCCTCATCTACTGCATCGTCGGCACTTTCGGCGCCGCCGTCGCCGGCCTGCTGGCGGCCTTCCCGCGCGAGCTTGTCGCCGCGGTCGCAGGCCTCGCGCTCCTCGGCACGATCGCCGGCGGCCTCGCCGCCGCGATGCGCGACGAGCGCCTGCGCGAGGCCGCGATCATCACCTTCCTTGTCACGCTCTCGGGGCTCACGCTCGCCGGCATCGGCTCGGCGTTCTGGGGCATCGTCGCCGGCACGCTGGCGCTGGTTGTGCAACAGTGGCGGCCCGGCGCCGACCGCACGCGCGCCCGACCCGGGACCCGCTCATGAAACTGCTCTTCGTCGCCGATCCTCTCGAGACCTTCAGGACCTACAAGGACACGACCTTCGCCATGATGCGGACGGCGGCGGCGCGCGGCCATGCGCTCCTCGCCTGCGAGCCGAAGGATCTCGTCTGGGAGCGCGGCGGTCGGGTCGTGGCGCGCTCGCGCACGATCACACTCGCTCCAGCGGCCAGCGCGATGTGGTTCGTCGAAGCCGCCGAGCCGGCGCCGGTCGCGCTCGCCGACGTATCGGCCGTGATCATGAGGAAGGACCCACCTTTCGACAGTGAGTACTTCTACGCGACCCACCTCCTCGGCCAGGCCGAGCGTGAAGGCGCGCGCGTCTTCAACAGCCCTCGGGCCTTGCGCGACCATCCGGAAAAGCTCGCCATCCTCGAGTTCCCGCAGTTCATCGCGGCGACCATCGTCACCCGAGACGAAGCGGCGATCAAGCGCTTCCATGCCGAGCACCGCGACATCGTTCTGAAGCCGCTCGACGGCATGGGCGGCATGGGCATCTTTCGCGTCGGCCCGGACGGCCTCAACCTCGGCAGCATCACCGAGACCCTGAACCGCAACGGCACGACGACGGTGATGGCACAGCGCTACCTCACCGAGATCACGGCCGGTGACAAGCGGATCCTGGTCATCGACGGCGTGCCTGCGCCGCACGTGCTGGCGCGCATCCCGCAAGGCAGCGAGATCCGCGGCAACCTGGCGGTCGGCGGCAAGGGCGTGGCGCAGCCGCTCTCGGCGCGCGACCTCGAGATCGCCTTGGGCGTCGGGCCGGTGCTGGCCGAGCGCGGTCTCTTGCTCGTGGGCCTCGACGTCATCGGCGACAGCCTGACCGAGATCAACGTCACCAGCCCGACGGGTTTTCAGGAGATCACGCAGCAGACCGGTTTCGACGTCGCGAAGACCTTCGTCGATGCATTGGAAAAACGCCTGGCAGGTCGCTCAATCTGACGGCGGCTCTCTGCAGGCTGGCGAGGTCGGTCGAGTCCTGCGGGCGTCCGGCAGCGCGCTTGTTGGCTTTGAAGTCGTCGATGTGGATGATGGGCAGATCGACGCCCCCCGGTCGACACCGTCTGCCTGTGGGCGAAACACGCAGTGAACTCGACGCCGACGATGCCGGTGAGCAAGTCGATCCGGCCCGGCGCGTAGCCCAGCTGGACCACCGCATCGGCCGGGAGAAAGTCAGCGGCCTTCAACCCCGGCGAGGCAAAGCCGAAGGCATCGAGCGCAGCGAGCCGGCTCAAGATGTCGGCAGGCTCGTCGCCGACCCCGAGATCGAGGTCGCCGGTGTAGCGCGGCCGGCCGTGCACAGCGAGCGCATGGCCGCCGGCGAGGTTCTCAACCCCGCCGTCGTCGAGTAGCCCGACGAACTCTTCGAAGTCGCGGTTCAGCCTCTTCGAGGTCCACCGGCGCAACGTTTCGACGGCGGCGATCCGCTCGGCAGCGGGGCGTGCAAGCCAGTAGTCGACGTCTCCGTCGCGAGCAGCGCGCAACGCGCTTTGCGTCGTCACGACAATCACCTTGTCCATGTCGGCCTTGTCGCCAAGGCAGCGCGGGCCGGGCTCGATAATCCGCGCCTCACTTCGAGCCGAATCATCGCTCCGCCATGGCCGTCCTCTCCCTCTCCAACGCGCATCTCGCCTACGGCCACGTCGCGCTCCTCGACGGCGCCTCGCTCTCGCTCGAGACCGGCGAGCGCATCGGCCTGATCGGTCGCAACGGCACTGGCAAGTCGTCGCTGCTGAAGGTCATCGCCGGGATCGAGAAGCTCGACGACGGCCTGTTGCAGCAGACCCAGGGGCTGCGCATCCGCTACGTGCCGCAGGAGCCGGTGTTCGAGGCCGGCGGCACGGTCTTCGACGCCGTCGGCGAAGGCGTCGCCGAGGCGCGCGTCGTGCGCGACGCCTACGAGGCGCATGCCGAGGGCGCCGACCTCGATGCCTTGCAGACGCGCATCGAGGCGCTCGATGCCTGGAACTGGGAGCAGCGCGTCGAGACGACGCTGGCGCAGCTCCATCTCGACGGCGCGCGCACGATCGAGGAGCTCTCCGGCGGCACGAAGAAGCGCGTCGCCCTGGCGCGCGCGCTCGTCGCCGTGCCCGACGTGCTGCTCCTCGACGAGCCGACCAACCACCTCGACCTCGACTCGATCGCCTGGCTCGAGGAGCTGCTCGTCGGCTTCAAGGGCAGCGTGATGGTCGTCACCCACGACCGCGCCTTTCTCGACGCCGTATCGACGCGCATCGTCGAGCTCGACCGCGGCGTGCTGCGCAGCTATCCCGGCGCGTTCACGGCCTACGAGGCCCGCAAGGTCGAGGAGCTCTCGGCCGAAGCGCTGGCCAGCGCGCGTGCCGACAAGCTGCTGGCGCAGGAGGAGGTCTGGATCAGGAAGGGCGTCGAAGCGCGACGGACCCGGAGTGTGAGCCGAGTCCAGCGCCTTTCGGCCCTGCGCGCGCAGCGCCAGGCGCGGCGCGAGTCGCTCGGCCGCGTCCGCCTCGAAGCGGATTCGGGCACGCCGAGCGGCAAGATCGTCGCCGAGCTGAAGCACGTGTCGATGACCTTCCCGCCGCCGGCAGGCCGGCCTGCGAGCGAGGCGCGGACCATCGTCAAAGACTTCTCGGGGACGATTCTGCGCGGCGACAAGGTCGGCCTGATCGGTCCGAACGGCGCCGGCAAGACGACGCTCCTAAAGCTCATCCTCGGCCAGCTCCAGCCGACCTCGGGCACTGTGCGCCAGGGCACGCGCATCGAGGTCGCGTACTTCGACCAGATGAGGAGCGCGCTCGACCTCGACGCCACCCTCGCCGATGCCGTCAGCCCCGGCAGCGAATGGGTCGAGACGGCGAGCGGCAGGAAACATGTGATGAGCTATCTCACCGACTTCCTGTTCTCGCCGGCGCGCGCCAACTCGCCGCTGCGCACGCTCTCGGGCGGCGAGCGCAACCGCGTCCTGCTCGCGCGCCTGCTCGCGCTGCCGGCCAACGTGCTCGTCCTCGACGAGCCGACCAACGACCTCGACATCGACACGCTCGAGCTGCTCGAGGAGCTGCTGCAGTCGTACGCCGGCACGGTGTTCCTCGTCAGCCACGACCGGCGTTTCCTCGACAACGTCGTCACCAGCACGATCGCCTGGGAAGGCGATGTCGCGCCGGGTCTGTGGCGCGAATACGAGGGGGGCTACGAGGACTGGAAGCTGCAGCGCGGCCGGGCTATGGCCTTGCGCGAGGAGGCGCGGGAGAAGGATGCGGCGGCGGCGAAGGGGCGGCGCTCGTCGACCGCCGCAGCCGTGCCCACCGCGGTCGCGCCGAAGGCCGCCGCATCCAAGGCGAGGAAGCTCAGCTACAAGGAGCAGCGCGAGCTCGCCGAATTGCCGGCGCGGATCGAAGCGCTCGAAGCGGAGCAGAAGGACCTCGGCACGATCCTCGCCAGCGCCGAGCTCTACGCGGAAGACCCCGTGCGCGCCGAGTCGGCACAGATGCGCTACGCCCAGATCGACGACGAGCTGCTCGCCGCACTCGAACGCTGGGAAGCGCTGGGGGCGCCGCGGTCCTAGAGCCGCTCCCTTGCCGCGGCCAGCGCCTTCCAGAAGCGCGGATCCTGCGAGGTCGCGAAGTTGATCCGCATCAGCGTCGTCGGTCGCGGCTCGGCGTGGAAGATCGAGCCGGGCGCGATCAGCCAGTCGTCGATCAGGGCATGGGCGAGGCGCTCGGTGTCGACGCCGGTGTCGACCCAGCCGAAGAGGCCGTGCGGCGGGGCCGCGAAGCGGCAGCCGTGTGACTCGACGAGCCTGGTCGTGCGCTCGCGAGCGGCGGCGAGTCGCGCACGCACGCGCTCGGCGTGACGGCGCAGCCAGCCCTGCTCGAGGCAGTGCGCCATCGCCAGCTCGCCGGCGCTCGGTGTCGTCAGCGTCGTCAGCAGTTTGGTGTCGACGAAGCGGTCGACGAGCGCCGTTGGCGCGGCGAGAAAGCCGATGCGCCAGTTCGGCGTCAGGATCTTCGAGAAGCCCGAGACGTAGATCGTGCGCTCGAGCGCGTCGAGGGCAGCGAGGCGCGGCGCGTGCGCCGGCGCGAGGTGGGCGTAGGTGTCGTCCTCGACGATGTGCAGGTCGAACTCGGTCGCCAGTTGCAGCACGCGATGCGCCGATTGCAGGCTCAGCGACGCGCCCGTCGGGTTGTGCAGGACCGAGACGGTGACGTAGAGGCGCGGCCGCGCCGCGGGCTTCTGTGCCTCGATCAGCCGGCGCATCGCCGCTACGTCGGGGCCGCTTTCGCCGCGCGGGACCGGCAGCACGCGCATTCCGAGCGCGGCCAGGCGCGCGTACTCGACCGACCAGCCGGGCTCGTCGACGAGGACGCTGTCGCCCGCGCGCAGCAGGGTGCGGGTGACGATGTCGAGCGCGTGGGTCGCGCCGATCGTGGTCGCGATCTGCGCCGCAGAAGCGACGACGCCGAAGTCGGTGATCTTCGCCGCCAGCGCTTCGCGCAGGCGCGGCTCGCCGGCCGGATCGCCGTACTGGAGCGCGACCGCCGCGGCCTGTCGGCCCGACGTCGCGCGGCGCATCGCCGCGGTCAGCATCGACGCGTCGAGCCACTCAGCGGGCAGCGTGCCGAGGCCGGGCATGGAACGTCCGCCGGGGGCCTGGAACATGCCGCGGATGAGAGCGGTGGCGCTGGTCGGCAAGGGTCGCACCGCAGACGCCGCGGTGCTCGCGCGCGATCCCGCGGCCGCGCGCGGACCCTGCTCGCGCACGAAGAAGCCGCGCTGCGGGCGCGCCTCGACGAGCCCTTGCGCCTGGAGCTGGTCGTAGGCGGCGACGACGGTGTACGGGCTCACCGCGTGATGTCGCGCGCATTCGCGCACCGACGGCAGGCGCGACCCCGGCGCGAGCAGGCGCTGGCCGATGTGCTCGGCGAAGCGCCGCGTCAGCTGCTCGACGAGGCTCATGCCCGATCCGCGCGAGAGAGCGCTCGACGGGCGAACCGCGGGTCGAGCCGGCCGTGCCCGCGCGGCGACCGATACAGCAGCGCGCGTCATGAGCCAAAGTGTACCGGTACTGTGCTGGTCGCGGCACTACACTGTCCGCCCCGAGAACAGGACCCCTTGCAATGAGCGACAGCGCGATCACGACCCCGCGAACGGCGTCTGCCGAGACGCGTGGCCTCGCCTTCGGCCTGCTCGGCGTCGCGATCTTCTCGTTGACCTTGCCGATGACGCGCCTCGCGGTCGGCTCGGCCAGCGATCCGCAGTTGCCGCCGCTCTTCGTCACCGCCGGCCGGGCTGCGTGTGCGGGCCTTCTCAGTTGCGCCTGGTTGTGGGCGACGGCCGCGAAACGCCCGGGCCGCCATCTGCTGCCGGCATTGCTCGTGTCCGCGCTCGGGACCGTCGTCGGCTTCCCGCTCTTTCTCGCCCTCGCGCTGCGTCGCGTCGATGCCTCGCACGCGGCCGTCGTCACCGGCGTGTTGCCGCTCGCGACCGCGATCGTCGCCGCCCTCTGGCTGCGCCAGCGACCGTCGCGCGGCTTCTGGATCTGCGCGCTCCTCGCCGCCGCCCTCGTCGTCAGCTTCGCCGCGTGGAGCGGCGGCGGCCACCTCGCGCTCGCCGACGGCCTGCTGCTCGCTTCGGTCTTCAGTGCGGCGATCGGCTACGTCGCTGGCGCGCACCTCGCCGTGGAGATGCCGGCCGAGAGCGCGATCTGCTGGGTGCTGGTGACGAGCCTGCCGCTGACCGCGCCGGCGACGCTCCTCGTCTGGCCCGATCACGGCGCCAGCGTCGCCGCGTGGGGCGGCTTCGCCTACGTCACCGTGTTCTCGATGTGGCTGGGCTTTTTCGCCTGGTACCGCGGCTTGGCCCTCGGCGGCACGATGCGCGTGAGCCAGGTGCAGGCGGTGCAGCCGTTCCTGGCGATGTTCTTCGCCGTGCCCATCCTCGGCGAACGGCTCGATGCGGCGATGCTCGCGTTCGCGGCTGCCGTCGTCGCGGTTGTCGTCGTCGGGCGCAGGATGTCGGTCGGCGTCGTCCGCAAGCGGCCATCGTCATCGCCACCACCTGCTGCCCCGAGCGTCGCGGCTTCACCAACCGGGAGAACTCCCTCATGACCCGTCATCCTTCATCCGGTCCCTGGCGCCTGGCCGCGCGCACCGAGCGCATGAACCCGTCGGCGATCCGCGAGATCCTCAAGCTCACCGAGCGCCCGGGCATCATCTCGCTCGCCGGTGGACTGCCGTCGGCCGACCTGTTCCCGGTCGAGGCGATGCGCGAGGCGACCGCGCGCGTCTTGCGCGACACGCCGCGCGAGGCGCTGCAGTACGCGGGGAGCGAGGGCTATGCGCCGCTGCGCGAATGGGTCGCCGGCGCGATGCAGCACCAGGGCATGAGCGCGAGCGCCGACCAGGTCCTCATCACGGCCGGCTCCCAGCAGGGGCTCGATCTCGTCGGCAAGGTGCTGATCGATGCCGGCAGCCGCGTCGCCGTCGAGTCGCCGACCTACCTCGGCGCGCTCCAGGCCTTCGTCGCCTACGAGCCCGAATTCACGAGCGTCGAGAACGACGACGAAGGCCCGAGCCCCGATTCGCTGACCGCTGCGCGCGGCGCGCGCTTCTTCTACGCGCTGCCGAATTTCCAGAACCCGAGCGGCCGCCAGATCGGCGTCGAGCGTCGCGCCGCGCTGGCGCGCGCCGCCGAGGCCACGGGCGTGCCGATCGTCGAGGACAACCCGTACGGCGACCTCTGGTACGACGCGCCGCCGCCGGCGCCGATCGCCTCGCTCTGGGGCGAAGGCACGGTCTACCTCGGCAGCTTCTCGAAGGTGCTCGTTCCGGGTCTTCGTCTCGGCTACGTCGTTGCGCCGCCGGCGCTCTGCGCCAAGCTGATCGAGGCCAAGCAGGCAGCCGACCTGCACACGCCGGGCTTCAACCAGCGGATCGTCCACGAGATCGTGAAGAGCGGCTTCCTCGACACCCACGTGCCGATGATCCGTGCCCGCTATCGCCAGCAGCGCGACGCGATGCAGGCCGCGCTCGTCGCCCATCTGCCAACAAGCGGGCCGCTCGCCTGCCGCTGGCGCACGCCGGGCGGCGGTATGTTCTTCTGGGTCGAACTGCCGGAGGGCGTCGACAGCGATGTCCTGCTCGCCAAGGCGGTCGAGCGCGGCGTCGCTTTCGTTCCGGGCCGGTCGTTCTTCGCCGGCGCAGCGCGATCGAACACCCTGCGGCTCTCGTTCGTCACAGTCTCTGGCGAGGCGATCGAGCGCGGTGTCGCGGCCCTGGCCGCGGCCCTGCGCGAGCTGCAAGAAGAGACTGCAGCCCCTCTCCCGGAGCGCGTCGCGCCATGACGCGCTTCGCCTTCAGCCAGGTCGACGTCTTCACCGACACCGCCCTGCTCGGCAATCCGCTCGCCGTCGTCCACGGCGCCGATGCGCTCGACGAAGCGAGGATGCAGGCCTTCGCGCGCTGGACGAACCTGAGCGAGACGACCTTCCTGCTCGCGCCGACCGACCCGGGCGCCGACTATCGCGTCCGCATCTTCACGCCGGGCGGCGAGCTGCCGTTCGCTGGTCATCCGACGCTCGGCAGCTGCCACGCCTGGCTCGAGCGCGGCGGCGTCGCGAAGAGCGCGGGCGAAGTCGTGCAACAGTGCGGCGTCGGCCTCGTGCGCATCCGGCGCGAAGGCGCATCGGCCGCGTTCGCCGCGCCGCCGCTCGTGCGTGAAGCCGTGTCCAGCGACGATCTCGCCGCGGCGCTCGCAGCCATGAAAGTTTCGCGCGACCGATTGCTCGACGCGCAATGGCTGACCAACGGACCGCGCTGGCT
>JAYVVB010000359.1:0-6479 GCA_043787455.1 Rhizobacter sp. | reverse complement strand
CCGGCGCCTGCGCCTCGCGGCACACGACCTTCATGAACCTCGACTTCGATCTTCTGCCCGAGCGTTGCGACGTGATCGTCGTCGGCGCCGGCCCGGCCGGCGCGGCCTGCGCCCAGCTGCTCGCGCGCGCCGGCCGCGACGTCGTCGTCGTCGATGCCCAGGCCTTCCCGCGCGACAAGGTCTGCGGCGACGGCCTCATCCCCGATGCCCACCGCGCGCTCGAGAAGCTCGGTGTCTTCGACGCGGTGATGGCCGAGGCGCGCTCGGCGACGACGCTGGCCTGCATCGCGCCGCGCGGCGGGCGCATCGACGTGCCCGGTCGCCTCGCCGTGCTGGCGAGAAAGCGCCTCGACGAGATCGTCTGCGCCGCCGCCGTCGCCGCGGGCGCGCGCATGTTCGCGCCGGTGCGCTTCGCGGCGCCGCTGCGCGCGGGCGACGGCGCGGAGGGACGCGTCGTCGGCGCGCGCGTCCGGCAGGGCGAGCGCGTGCGCGAGATCCGCGCGCCCTGGCTCGTACTCGCCAGCGGCGCCCAGCCGCAGGCGACGATCGCCGCCGGCATGTGCACTCGGCGTACGCCGAGCGGCGTCGCCCTGCGCGGCTACGTGAGGAATCCAGCGCTCTCGTCACGCATCACCAGCCTCGAGGTCGTCTGGCACAAGCGCCTCTCGCCCGGCTATGGCTGGATCTTTCCGTGCGGCGACGACGTCTTCAACATCGGCGTCGGCGTCGCCCAGAGCCATCGCGAAGGCAAGGACGGCCGCCACGCGATGAAGGACATCAACCTGCGCGAGGTCTTCGCCGCGTTCCAGTCGCTCTACGCGCCGGCGCGTGATCTCGTCGGGGGCGGTACCTGGCTCGCCGATGCCGGCCAGGAGCTGAAGGGCGCGCCGCTGCGCTGCTCGCTCGAAGGCGCGCGCCTCGAAGCGCCGGGCATCCTGGTCACGGGCGAGGCGGCGGGCAGCACCTATGCGTTCACCGGCGAAGGCATCGGCAAGGCGATGGAGACCGGCATCCACGCGGCCGAGGCGATCCTCGCGACGCCGGCCGGCACGCCGAGCGTCGAGGCCGATGCCGCGGTGCGCGCCGACTACGCGGCGCGTGTGCTGGCGCTGAAGCCGCGCTTCGACCTGTACGAGGAGGCGAACCGCGCCAACGAACACCCGTGGCTCATCGACCTGCTCGTCTGGAGCGCCAAGCGCAGCCCGCGCCGGGTCCAGCGCATGGCTGGCGTGCTCGAGGAAACGCACATCCCGACCGACGCGGTTACGGTGCGCGGCGTGCTGCGCCGACTCTTCGATCGGCGTTAGCGTCGGGGGCCTGGCCCCGGGTGTCGAAATCCGCCGGCCTCGATCGTCATCGCTCACGGACGCCATGTCGGCGCCCGACCCTTCACGAGGACACCATGGAATACATGCTGATGCTCTATCAGTCCAGGGACGATTTCGCCGAGCGCGACGACCCGGCCAAGGCAGAGGCCTACTGGGCCGGCTGGAAGGCATACATCGAGTCGATGTATGCGGCGGGCATCGTCAAGAGCGGCGCCGGCCTCCAGCCGCCCGCGACGGGTACGACCCTGCACGTCGTCGACGGCAAGCGCCGGGTCCAGGACGGCCCGTTCGCCGATACGAAGGAGCAACTCGGCGGCTTTTTCGTGATCGACGTCGCCGACCTCGACACGGCGCTGACCTGGGCCGCGCGCTCGCCTAGCGCGCAGGGCGCCGGCGTCGAGGTGCGCCCGGTGCTCGTCCTGCGCTTCGATCGCTGAGCGCGCGAACGCGATGGCCAGGGCGACGCCGAGCGACTCCGCCGCCGCGGCGGTCGCCCGCGCGTCATACGGTCGGCTCGTCGCCTTCCTGGCGGCGCGATCGCACGACATCGCGGCGGCCGAGGACGCCCTGAGCGAGGCCTTCGCCTCGGCGCTCGTTCACTGGCCGGCCGACGGCGTGCCCGACTCGCCCGAGGCCTGGTTGATGACCGCGGCGCGGCGGCGCCTGCACGATGTCTGGCGCCACGGTCGCGTCGAGGCCGGTGCCGAGGAAACGATGCGCATCGTCTTCGGCGAGCTGCCGATGGCGACCAGCGAAGCCTCGTTCCCCGACGAGCGCCTGAAGCTGATGTTCGTGTGCGCGCATCCGGCGATCGACCGGGCGGCGCGACCCGCCCTGATGCTGCAGGTCGTGCTCGGCCTCGACGCGGCGCGCATGGCCTCGGCCTTCCTGGTGTCGCCGGCGGCGCTGTCGCAGCGCCTCGTGCGCGCCAAGACCAAGATCCGCGCCGCCGGCATCGCCTTCGAGGTGCCCGAGGCCGCCGAGTGGCCCGAGCGGCTGGGCGATGTCCTCGAGGCCGTCTACGCCGCCTACGGCACCGGCTGGGACGACGTCGCCGGCACCGACGCGATGAAGAGCGGCCTGGCGCGCGAGGCGATCGACCTCGCGGCGATGCTCACGTCGCTTGTGCCCGACAGCGCCGAAGTCTGGGGCCTGCTCGCGTTGCTGGCGTTCTGCCAGTCGCGCGTCGCGGCGCGGCGCACTGCGGCGGGCGACTACGTGCCGCTGGCCGGGCAGGACACCTCGCTCTGGGATCGCGAGCTGCTCGAGGTCGCCGAGCGCGCGCTCCATCGGGCCGCACGGCTCGCCGCGCCCGGACCGTTCCAGCTCGAGGCCGCGATCCAGTCGGCGCACAGCCATCGCGGCCTCGGCGCCGAGGTGCCCGGCGAGGCGATCGTGCAGCTCTACGACCTCTTGGTGGAGCGCCAGCCGACGATCGGCGCGCTCGTCAGCCGCGCTTCGGCGCTCGGCGCAGCGCGCGGCGCGAACGCGGGCCTCGTTGCGCTCGCGGCGATCGAGGTCGAGGCGGTCGCGAGCTATCAGCCGTACTGGGCCGCGCTTGTCCATCTCGAGACGCTCGCCGGGAATGGTGACGGCGCTCGGATCGCACGCGAGCGCGCTGTCGGCCTCACCAGCGATCCGGCGGTGCGGCGTTTTCTCCTCGCCGCGCGATAGCCGACGCGACAGATCCGCGTCGCGACAGCGCGATACTGGAGCCGCCATGTGCCAGCTCCTCGGAATGAACGCCAACACGCCCACCGACGTGGTGTTCAGCTTCACCGGCTTTTCGACCCGCGCCGAGGAGCACAAGGACGGCTTCGGCATCGCCTTCTTCGAAGGCAAGGGCGTGCGCCTCTTCGTCGACACGCACAGCGCGCGCGAATCGCCGGTCGCGGAGATGGTGCGGCGCTATCCGATCAGGAGCGAGAACATCGTCGCCCACATCAGGAAGGCGACGCAGGGGCCAGTCGCGCTCGAGAACACCCATCCCTTCGTGCGCGAGCTCTGGGGCCGTTACTGGGTGTTCGCGCACAACGGCGACCTGAAGCAATTCGCGCCGCGCCTGCACGGCGCGTTCCGGCCGGTCGGCACGACCGACAGCGAGCGCGCGTTCTGCTGGCTGATGCAGGAGCTGGCGAAGGCGCACGCGGCCGTGCCCGGCGTCGACGAGCTGACGGCGACGCTCGCCGAGCTGATGCCGCAGGTCGCGGTGCACGGCGTCTTCAACGCCATGCTCGGCAATGGCCAGGCGCTCTGGGCGCACTGCTCGACCCACCTGCACCACATCGTGCGACAGCATCCTTTCGCTCGCGCGTCGCTCCAGGACGAGGACGTCACCGTCGACTTCGCCGAGCAGACCTCGCCGCGCGATCGCGTCGCCGTCGTCGTCACCGAGCCGCTGACGAAGGACGAGCAGTGGCAGGCGTTCGCGCCGGGCGAGATCCGGGTCTTCGTCGACGGCGCGCCGCTCGGCTGCTGAGCGTGCGAGCCACCACCCGGGAGCGATGACAATCCGCCCCGAACCCACAGCCTGGTGACTCCTTTGCCCATGACGACCGCCGCCGCCCCGACTCCTCGCTTCGACAGCTTCTACAAATACGACGAGCTCACCAAGCTGCTCTTCGACTACGCGCAGGCCTTTCCGACGCTGGCCGCGATCCGCTCGATCGGCAAGAGCTACGAGGGCCGCGACATCTGGGTCGCGACGATCACCAACGTCGCCATCGGCGCGGCCGAGGACAAGCCGGCGTTCTGGGCCGACGGCAACATTCACGCCGCCGAGCTCACGGCGTCGACCGCGGTGCTCTACTACCTCCACGAGCTGCTGACGAAGTACGGGCAGGACACCGACATTACGCAGCTGCTCGACACGCGCACGGTCTATCTCTGCCCGCGCCTCAATCCCGACGGCGCCGAGCTCGCGCTCGCCGACACGCCGCGACACATCCGCTCGTCGACGCGGCGCTATCCGTTCGACGAGGAGCCCGTCGACGGCCTCACCGCCGAGGACATCGACGGCGACGGCCGCATCCTCTTCATGCGCGTGCCCGATCCGAACGGCACCTGGAAGAAGTGCGAGCAGGACCGCCGCCTCATGGTCGCGCGCCAGCCGGGCGAATTCGCGGGCGAGTTCTATCGCCTCATGCCCGAGGGCCTGATCAGGAACTACGACGGCCTCACCATCAATGTGAACTCCGACGTCGAAGGGCTCGACCTCAACCGCAACTTTCCTTCAGGCTGGCGCCAGGAGCACGAGCAGGTCGGCGCCGGCGACTACCCGACGAGCGAGCCCGAGGTGAAGGCGATGGTCGACTTCATCGTCGACCACAAGAACATCGGCGCCGCGATCAGCTATCACACCCACAGCGGCGTGATCCTCAGGCCGATGGGCACCGAGAGCGACGACGACATGATTGCCGAGGATCTCTGGTCGATCAAACACTTGAGCGCGCTCGGCACGAAACACAGCGGCTATCCCGCAGTCAGCATCTGGCACGAATTCAAGTACCACCCGAAGCAGGTCATCAGCGGCACGCAGGACTGGATCTACGAGCATCTCGGGGCGCTTTTCTGGACCGTGGAGATCTGGGCACCGAACCGCGAGGCGGGCATCCACGAATACAAGTACGTCGACTGGTACCGCGACCACCCGGTCGAGGACGACCTGAAGCTGCTGAAGTGGAGCGACGAGGCCACCGGAGGCCGTGCCCACGTCGACTGGACGCCGTTCGCGCATCCGCAGCTCGGTGCGGTCGAGATCGGCGGCTGGGACAAGATGAACTACTGGCGCAATCCCCCGCCCGAGTTGCGCGAGCGCGAGGTGGCCCGCTTCCCGAAGTGGATGACGCAGATCGCGCTGTCGCTGCCCAGGCTCGAACTGCTCACCGCCGACGTCGAGGCGCTCGGTGACGACACCTGGCGGGTGCGCGTGGCGGTCGCCAACAGTGGCTGGTTACCGGCCTACGTGACCAAGCGGGCGCTGCAGCGCAAGACCGTGCGCGGGGTGGTCTTCGAGATCGCGCTGGCCGAGGACGATCGGGTCACGCTGGTGACGGGCCGTCAGCGCATCGAAGGCCCGCAGCTCGAGGGACACGCGCCCAAGACGTCGCTGCTCGCGTTCCAGCCGGAGCGCCACGTCACCGCCGACCGTGCGATCGCCGAGTGGACGGTTCGCGCGCCGGCCGGGACCACGCTCTCGATCGACGCGTGGGCGGACCGTGCCGGTCGCGTGCGTGCGGAGGTCGTGCTCGCCTGACCGTCAGTGGCGCAGCGCGGGGATCAGGGCCGTCAACCCGTCGACGATCAGTTCGACGCCGAGCGCCGCGAGCATCAGCCCCATCAGCCGCGTGGCCACGTTGATGCCGGTGCGGCCGAGGACGCGGCTGATCGGATCGGCTGACGACAGCGCGAGAAACACCAGCAGCGCGATCGCGAGACCCGAGCCGATCAGGTTGAGCTTCTGCAGCCAGCCGCCCGCCTGGTCGGACGAATAGATGATCACCGTGCTGATCGTGCCCGGCCCGGTCAGCAGCGGGATCGCCAACGGCACGACCGCGATGTTCTCCTTCAGCTCGCCCTCCACCGCTTCCTCGGGCGTGGTCTTGGTGCCGCCCGGCTGCGCGTTGATCATCGAGATCGCCATCAGCAGCATGATGATGCCGCCGCCGACCTGGAACGAGTTGACCGAGATGCCGAAGAAGTTGATGAACTGCTGGCCGAGCAGCGTGGTGAACGCGATCACCAGCGCGACCGTCAGCGACGCGACGCGGATGATCTTCTGCCGCTCGCGCCGGCTGTTGGTCGCCGTGAAGCTGATGAAGAACGGGATCGCGCCGAGCGGGTTGACGAGGGCGAGCAGCGAGATGAAGGTCTTGAAGCTGTCCATGGGACGCGCGTCGTGGCGTTCGGGCGATCGGGATGCGAAGTGTAAGGGGCACTCCATTCGTCAGCGGTCGTGGCCCGCGCGGACGTTGTGCTCGATGTAGCGGAAGCGCGAATCGCACAGCGTTCCGGGCTGCCGAGCCCCTTGTCGAGGTAAGCGCGGTACCAGCTGTCGACGATGGCGGCCTGCTCCTCGTGGCCGAAGACGCGCAACGGAACGCCGGCGACCACCCGTTCGTTGCCGTAGGAGTTGCTGTCCGTCGGCGCATC
>JAYVVB010000358.1:0-5560 GCA_043787455.1 Rhizobacter sp. | reverse complement strand
GCCGAAGAAACCATCGTCGCGCGCGGGCAGCGCGAAGCGGCGCAAACGCGCGCTGCGCAATCCGGGTCGGGTCGCGAACGAGGCGCCGCGCAACACCTTGTGCGTGCCGAAGGCCGATGTCGAATAGTCGCGCCACGGTCCTGGCACGAATCCCGGATACGGCCGGAACGTCGACGCCGTCCACTCGTGCACGTCGCCCCAGCGAAAGCCGCGACTCGTGCCTTGATGCGCCGCCGCTTCCCACTCGACCTCGGCCGGCAGGCGCCGCCCCGCCCAGCGGCACCACGCGTCGGCCTCGAACCAGCTGACGTGGACTGCGGACTGTGCCGAGGCGACCCGTGCGAGCACGCCGAAGCGCCGCAGCAGCACGCCGTGGCGCATCTGCTCGACGTGGCGTGGCGTGCGCCGACCCAGGAGAGAGAGCCAGTCGCGCCCGGCTGCGCTCCAGTGGCCCGGCTCGTCATAGCCGCCGTCCTCGACGAATTCGCTGTACTGCGCCCAGGTCACGGCCTGCGCGTCGATCTCGAACTCGGGCACCTCGACCGGATGCGGCTCGGCTTCGTTGTCGAAGCGGAAGCCCGATCCGCTGCTGCCGAGCAGCCAGCGCGTCGCGGGGAAGAGGAGCGGGGGTCGCGCCGCCTGAGTCAGGGTTCGCGGCACGAGGCCCGTCTCGATGCCGAGCGTCTGCGCTAGCACGGCGAAGGCCTCGGCGTGCATCTCCTCGTGGAATAGCGCGAGGCGAAAGAAGTAGAGCGCGGCGTCGTCTTCCGAGGCGATGCCGGCGAGGAGCTCGAGCGTCGTCTCGAGCGACTCGACGAGGTAGTCGCGCGTCGCCTGGAGATCGGGCAGGCTCAATGAGACGACAAGCTCGCGCCGGCGCGGCCGATCGATCGTCGCCGGGTCGTACCAGTCGTCGGCACGGGGCAAGATCGAGGCGAGGCGCGGATGCGTGGGGTCGGCGTTCTCGCCGCGACTGCGTTGCACGTTGCGCAGGATCCAGTACTCCTGGATCCAGCCGATGTGACCAAGCGTCCAGAGCGGCGGATCGAGCTCGGCGGCGAGCGCCGGAGCGAGATCGGCGGGCAGCACAAGCGCTTCGCCGTCGTTGGCGGCCTGAAGCGCCGAGGCCCAGCGCAAGGTCTGGTTGCGCGCCTCGATCAGGGCGAGCGAGAGCAGCTCCTTGCCGGCGCGCCTGAGGCGTGAACCGTCGAGTCTAGGCGCGTCGAAGTCGATCACGGACGCGCGCCGCCTCAGACCGGCGCCGCCGAGCCTGCGGCGCGACAGTTGAACGGCAGGTAGCGCGCCGGCACGTTCGTCTTGTTGAGGCCCTTGGCGACCATCTTGTCGGGCGGCGAGGCGTCGCCGCAGACCCAGGTGACCGGCACGATCGTCGCGTCCTCGATCACGCCCGGACGCAGCGTCAGCACCTTGCCGCGAATGGCGGCGTTGGCGTGATTGCCGAAGGTGATCTGGATCGCGCCCGACTCGACCGCCACCGAGCTGATGTAGTCGTTGACGATCTTGTCGGCTACCGGCAGCCCCGCCGCAACGTTGTCGACGGGAAGGCCTTTGTTCTGCGACCACGAAGCCGCGACCGGCCCTTTGACGATGTCGGCCAGCTTCACGGCCTCGATGATCCGGTCGCGGATGAACTTGTCGGGCACGCCGGGCAGCGCTACGAGGGCGATGATGGCGATGATCCCGATCACGATCATCAGCTCGAGCAAGCTGAAGCCGGCGAGGCCGGCGCGGCGCGGCCATCGGCGGTAAGGTGCTGGAAAGGACGGCAGGCTCATCATGCAGGAAGGGTTGGACACGCTCGGCGCGCTCGGCATCACCTTGCCGAGCCCCGCCTACATTGTCGGTGCCATCCTGTTCGGCGTCCTCGGCCTGGGTGCTTACTACTACGGCAAACGCAACGGCCGGCCGCGCACGCGCTGGCTCGGCGTCGCGCTGATGCTCTATCCCTACGTCGTCTGGCAGACCTGGCTGCTCTGGCTCGTCGGCGCGGGCCTGTGCGTCGCGGTCTGGCTCGATCGCGGCTGATCGCTCGCTGAAGCTCGCCGCTCGGCGGCCACGGGAAGTCGGGCGGCGCGTCGGCGCGGCGCCGTCCTACGACAGCCCTCCCGACGCAGACTTACGGTCGAGTCTCTTCCCCGGCAGGCTCGTCGTCGCATTCCGACCCGACCGACTGCCTTCGAAAGGAGACAACCGTGATACGAAATCTTGCATCTCTTGCCGGCCTCGTCGCTGTCGGCGTCGCTGCCAGCCTGGTCGCTGCGCCCTCGCGCGGAGCTGAAGCCACCACCGCAGCGAAATCAACCTACGTGAAGGACCGCGCCGACTGCGACGCAGGCCGCACGGCCGAGGATCGCGCGACCTGCCTCAAGGAGGCAGGTGCCGCCCAGGCCGAGCGCAAGCGCAATACGCTCGACACCAACGGCTCGACGCGCCAGAACGCGATCGAGCGCTGCAACCTCGTCGCCGCCAAGGACAAGGCCGATTGCCTGGCCCGCATCGAAGGGCCAAGCGCATCGAACCAGAAGACGACCACGTCGGGCAGCGTCGCCGGCGGCGGCGTGCTGCGCGAAACGACGACGACCACGACCGGCACGCCGACGGTGATCGTCGTCCCCGCAGCGCCGGCGGCCAGCGCCTCGAACTGACCCTGCGGCGCGCGGGCGCGCCGCAGCGAGGGTCGCGCGACGGGGCTACGATCGCTGCCTTCCGCTTTTCGTGCCGTGGCCGCCCTTCACATCACCGACATCGAATCGGCCATAAACTGGTGGCGCGAGCGCAGTCCTTCGCCCGACGGCATCACCGCCTGCCGCGAGGTCCTCGCCCTCGCCGAGGTCTATGCGCTCATGGTGTACCACCACGAGACCGATTGCGACGAAGGCGCGATGCCCGAGGCCGCACGCGACGCTTGGCTCGCGTGGTACGCCTCGACCCCCGACGCGCCGTGCATCGCGATCTGCTCGACGAGCCAGGGCGACGAGATCTGCAAGGGCTGCGGCCGCACCTTCACCGAGGTCCAGCACTGGACCTCGATGACGCCGGCCGAGAAGCGCGTCACCTGGCGCCGGATCACGCGTGAAGGGACGGCGTGGCGCTTCAATCGCTACGCCGAGCGCAACGCCGACGGGCCTTCCGCAGCCGCCGCGCCGGGACCGGACGCTCCCGCCGCGCCCGATCGCGCCGCGGCGACATGACGCGGCCCAGCCTTCGCCAGAGCGCGCGCCGCATCGCCCCTCTCGCCTGGCCGGTCTTCGTCGGCCAGGTCGCGGTGCTCGCCTTCAGCACCATCGACACCGTGATGGTCGCGCGGGTCTCGGCGCTCGACCTCGCCGCGCTCGCGATCGGCATCGCCACCTACGTCTCGGTGTTCGTCGGCTTCATGGGCGTGGTGCTCGCCGTCGGCCCCATCGCCGGTCAGCTCTTCGGGGCCGGCAAGCTGCGCGAGAGCGGCCACGAAGCGATGCAGGCGATCTGGCTCGCGCTCGCCCTTTCGGTGCCCGGCGGCGCGATGCTGCTCGCACCGGAGCCGATCCTCGCGCTCGCCCGCGCCGGCCCCGAGGTTGCGGCCAAGGTGCGGTTGTATCTCCTCGGGCTGGCCTTCGCCTTGCCGCCGGCGCTGATCTTCACCGCCTATCGCGGCTTCAACGTCGCCGTGTCGCGTCCGAAAGCCGTGATGGCGCTCCAGGTCGCGGCGCTCGCGCTCAAGGTGCCGGCCAACGCGCTCTTCGTCTTCGGCGTCGAGGCGACGACGCCCTTCGGCACGCTGCATGTTCCCGGCTTCGGCGCCGCCGGCTGCGGCTTCGCCACGGCACTGGTGATGTGGTGCCAGCTCGGCGCGGCGTTCTTGCTGCTCCGTCGCGATCCGTTCTACGCGCCCTTCGGGCTCGGTCGCGGCATCGGCCGGCCGAACGCGCGGAGCCTGGGCGGGCTGCTTCGCCTCGGCCTGCCCATGGGCCTGTCGATCCTGGTCGAGGTGACCGGCTTCACCTTCATGTCGTTCTTCGTCTCGCGCACAGGGCAGAACGCGGTCGCCGGACATCAGATCGCGGTCAACATGGTCTCGATGATGTTCATGCTGCCGCTCGCGATCGCTAACGCGTCGAGCACGCTGGTCGCGCAGCGCGTCGGCGCTGGCGACGCCGCCGACGCGCGCCACATCGGCTGGGCCGGCCTCGAGATCGGCGTCCTCATCGCTGCGGCGCTGGGCAGCGTGGTCTATCTGCTGCGCGAGCAGGTCGTCGGTCTCTACACCGCCGATCCCGTGATCGTCGCCGCCGCCGTGCCGCTGCTCGCCTGGGTCGCGCTGTTTCACATCGCCGACGCAGCGCAGACTGTCTCGGCGTTCGTCCTTCGCGCCTATCGCATCGCCACGGTGCCGGTGATCGTCTACGTGCTCGCCATCTGGGGCATCGGCCTCGGCGGCGGCTACGTCATGGCGTTCGACCTTGTCGGCGCGAGCCCGTCCTGGATGCAGGGCGCGCGCGGCTTCTGGTCGATGGCGACGCTCGGCCTGTCCGTCGCCGCGCTCGGCATGACGGGCTTTCTTGCGTTCAAGCTGCGCCGCGATCGGCGGCGCGAGGCGCGCAGCCCCCTGCCGGCGCTGAAGCCGGCGTCCTGAGGATCAGCCTTCGGGCAGCTCGATCACGAAGCGGCTGCCGCCGCCCTCGCGCGATTCGCAGCGCACCGTGCCGCCGTGGCGCTCGGCGATCTGCTTGACGAGCGCGAGACCGAGGCCGACGCCGCCCGCCTGTTCAGCGTGACCGGGCATGCGGAAGAACGGCTCGAAGATGCGCTCGCGCATCGCGTCGGGGACGCCCGGGCCGCGATCGTTGACGCTGATCACGACGGCCCGGCGCGCCGGGCCGGACTGGCGCAGCGCGAGACCCACTTCGATGTCGCTACCGCCGTAGCGGTGCGCGTTCTCGATCAGGTTGCGAAGGGCGCGGCGCAGCAGCCGCTCGTCGCCGCCGACGACGACCTTGCTCGGCGCATCGACGCCGGCACCCACGCGCGCCGCCTCTTCCGCGGCAACACCGACGAGATCGACACGATCGCGATGGAGCGGATCGTGGCTCGCGTCGAGGCGGCTCGCGAGCAAGACCTCCTCGACCAGGCCGTCGAGCTCGGCGACGTTCTTGTCGATCTCGATCTTCAGCTTGTCGCGCTGCGCCGGCGTCGCCTCGTCGAGCATCGACACCGCCATCTTCATGCGCGCGAGCGGCGAGCGCAGCTCGTGGCTGGCGTTGGCGAGCAGCGACCGATGCGACTGCACGAGCGCTTCGACCCGCGCCGCAGCGACGTTGAAGCTGGACGCGACCGCAGCGACCTCGTCGGCGCCGGAGATCGCGACCCGATGGCTCAGCTCGCCGGCGCCGAACTGCTCGACGCCCCGCTTGAGCGCTTCGAGGCGACGCGTCAGTCGGCGCACCACCGGAAAGGCGCCGGCCGCGACGGCGACGAAGAGCACGAGCAGAACGACGGCCAGGCCGACGCCGCGCGGCATTCCCGGCGGCAACAGGGGCCAGGGCGGCGCCGGCCGGAC
>JAYVVB010000357.1:0-3681 GCA_043787455.1 Rhizobacter sp. | reverse complement strand
GCGCTCCCGCTCCGGGCCGCCGGCCTCGAGGAACAGGCGGGTGCCGGTCCGGAGCTGCAGGCCGGTGATCTCGTCGGCGGCGAAGTAGCGCGCGTCACGAATCTCGGATCCGTCGGCGCGAGGCGCGCCGGCGACGGGTCGTGCGTCGAAGACGGTCGCGACGAAGGCGATCCGGTCGCCGTTGCGATAGGTGTTGGCGCAATGCTCGCCGCCGAAGATGCCCGCGAGCCGCACGAGCTCGACGAGAACGCCCGACTCCTCCCAGGTCTCGCGCACTGCGGCGTCGGCCGGGAGCTCACCCGGCTCGACGATGCCGCCCGGGCAGCTCCAGAGACCACTTTCCTGGTCCTGGACGAGGAGCAGCCGCTCGTCGACGTCGCGCGCGAGTACGGCGACCGTGGGAAGGAGGAGCAAATCGTGACCGATCCGCTTGCGGAGCGACGCGATGAAGGCGGGAGTGGACATGGCTGCTTGGCAGAGTTCGCGGATCGGCAGAAGTGTGGTGGCTCGAACAGGCATTGCATAGTTCTCGCCCTCGCTCCCCGTGATTTGGTGGGACACTGCGTTGACAGCGGGTTTCAACTCGGGCCAGATCGGTGCTTCACCCCGTAGATTAAAAAATGGACATAAAGATTCCATTCGACGGCTATGTGATTCGGGAGTCGAAGACCTTCGCGCATTCCACACGCATGGCCGACTGCTGGCGTGCGACGCCAGAGGAGGTCGGGCGGCCGGAGATGAGAGTCGGGCCGGGGGAGCTGCACATCGACGTCTTCGAGGGCAGCACCAAGCAGCTCAACATCGTGCGGCGGACGAGGAATCCGCTGACGATGCTCCATGGCAAGCAGACGATGGACATGACCGGCCGCCTCGTCTTCGACACGAGATACGAGACCGACACGAACATCGGCCACTACATCGTCGACACCATCCCCAAGATCCTGGCTGCAAGGAAAGCCATCTCCGCCGAGCTCGGCGACGACGTCGAGATCCACGCCGTGCTGAAGGAACGCACGTCCCAGCTCTCGCGCGAGTCCTTCGCGAACCTGTCGATCCCGGTTGTCTGCACGGAGGCCGACGTCGTCGGGCGCATCGTCAGGATCCGTGAGGTGGCCCCTCAGACGTGGTCCAACGGCACGTCCTTCTCCAGCGGCGGGACGATGATCGAACGGCTCCCCGAGATGTATGCGTCGTTTCGCGAGCGGGCACTGGGCACGAAGCCGGGCGGCGCGGAGAAGATCTTCGTCTCGCGCAAGTCGTCGCGCACGATCGAGAACGAGGCCGAGATCACGAGCCTGCTGAAGGCGCACGGGTTCGAGCGCTACTACTTCGAGACCGGTGAGCTGTCGGTCATCGAGCAATGGCAGGTCATGGCCGGTGCGCGCGAGATCGTGGCGATCCACGGCGCGGGCCTGACGCCGCTCATCTTCAACGGCCACGGCCTGGCGCAGCCGCGCGGCGATCTGAGCGGGCTGCGCATCGTCGAGCTGCACGGCGCGGGCTACTTCGTCGACTTCAATCGCCGCCTGGCCGCCGTCATGAATGCGCACTGGTGTGGCGTGCGCGGCCGCATCAGCCCCCAGATCGTTCGTGATCTCGACGACCGCGGCGGCGGCAGGGTCCACCAGTCGTCTTCGTTTCGCGTCGACCCCGAAGCGCTCGAGCTCGCGCTCAAGTACTCGGCATTGGCAGGTCAACCTCAACCCTCGCATCGGGCGTTCACATGAAGATTCTCGTCACTGGCGGGAACGGCTTCATCGGCGCCCACGTCGTCGAGGCGCTCCGGAGCGCGGGTCACGCGAGCGTCGTGCTCGGCCGGCGCGACGTCGGCGAGATGCCCGACGGCGCGGTCTTCGCGCTCGCCGACATCCGCGACTACGAGTCCGTCGCCGAGTCTGTGTCCAAGGTCGACGGTGTCATCCATCTCGCGGCGATGGTCGGCAGCGAGCGATCGATACGAATGCCGGAGGCCTTCGTCGAGACCAACGTCCTCGGCGCGATCAACGTCTTCGACGCCTGCCGCTTCTTCAAGAAGCCGTGCCTCTACGCGAGCGTCGGCAACGTCGCCGATCCGAACCTCTACGCGATCTCGAAGGCGACCGCCGAGCGCCTCGCGCTCATGTACAACAAGGAACACGGCACGAAGATCATCGTCGCCCGCATCTTCAACACCTACGGAGAAGGCCAGCGCAGCGGGGTCGTCGACCGGCTGGTGCCGTCGGCCGTGCACTCCGCGCTGCAGGGCAAGCCGATCCGGGTCTTCGGCGACGGCCGGCAGGAAGACGACTTCATCTACGTCAAGGACGTCGCCCGGATCATCGCCGGCACGGTCGGCAACGAAGGGCTCGATCCCCTGAAAGTCTGGCACATCGGCACCGGCACGTGCTCGCGCGTCATCGACGTCGTCGAGATGGTGCTGCGCCTCACCGGATCAAAGAGCGAGATCGTCTTTCTCGGCCAGGAGCGTCCCGGCGACGGCGCGCGGGTCCTCGGCGCCGATCCGGCCAAGTTCATCGTTCCCGGATTCGCGTTCACGCCGCTGGAGGACGGATTGAAGTCCTTGATCGCCCAGACCTGATCGCGGCGGTTCGCCGGGTTCCGGTCCTTGCAAAAAAATCATGCGGGAGAAGGGAATGAGAGTACTCGTCACCGGTGGCAACGGCTTCATCGGCGGCCACGTCATCGACCGGCTCATCGAGCAGGGCCACAAGCCCGTGAGCTTCGACCGTTACGGCGTGCCGCATCACAAGGACGTGGAGTTCCGTCCGGGTGACATCCGCGACGCCGAGAGCGTCAACGTGGCAATGGCGAAGGTCGACGGCGTCATCAATCTCGCGGGCATCCTCGGCACGAGCGAGACGATCGATCGGCCGCGCTTCACGGTGCAATCGAACCTGATCGGTGCGATCAACGTCTTCAGCTCCTGTCGCGATCAGGGCAAGAAGGGCGTCCACATCACCGTCGGCAACTACTGGATGAACAATCCGTACGCGATCACGAAGAACGCCGCGGAGCGCGTCGCCATGGTGTTCAACAAGAACTTCGGCTCGCGTATCGCCGTCGTGCGCGGGCTCAATGCCTATGGCGAGCGCCAGAAGACGAGACCGGTGCGCAAGATCGTTCCCAACGTGATCGTGCCGGCGCTCACCGGCGGCGAAGTAATCGTCTACGGCGACGGCGAACAGCTGATGGACATGATCTACGTCGGCGACCTCGCCGAGGTGCTGATTCGCGCGCTCGTCCGCAATCACGGCTGCTATGACTCGGTCATCGAGGCCGGCCGGGGACGCGAGCTGACACCGACGATCAACGAGCTCGTCGACAACGTCGTCGCCCAGGTCGGCTCATCGTCGTGCACCGTGCGTCACGTGCCGATGCGCGGCGGCGAGCCCGAGCGCAGCATCGTCGTCGGCGATCCGCGCACGCTGGTACCACTCGGCATCACGGTGGCGGACATGATGTCGCTCGACGACGGCATCGCCAAGGCGATCAAGTGGTACCGCGATCACATAACCGAATTCGCCTGAGACGGACCGTGGCGAGCCGCTAGCGCTGCTGTTGTCGCGTCGCTTGGTCCAGCCGTGCTTGCGACGCTTGGCGCTCGGCTTCGCGCGCTCGCTCCGACGCGGCAGCGGGGTTTCGTTCCGCCAGGTGCTCGCGCAGCCAGCGACCTACCGTCGG
>JAYVVB010000356.1:0-3529 GCA_043787455.1 Rhizobacter sp. | reverse complement strand
CGGCATGAACACCGGTCGGGTCTCGAGGCGACCATGCGCCATTATTTCGGGCAGATGCTTGTGCGCGAGCGCCAAGCCGTAGGGGCGAGGCGCAGCGAGGCGAGCGTCGCCGCCGGCTTCGTACTGCTCGATCATTTTCTTGCCGCCGCCCGAATAGCCGGTGATCGACGTGGCGCTGAGCGCCGCCGTGGAGGACAGGAGGCCCGCGTCGACCAGCGGACGCACCAACAGGATGAAACCAGTGGCGTGGCAGCCTGGATTCGCGATTCGCTTCGAGCCGCGGATCCTGTCGCGCTGGTCGGCGGCGAGCTCCGGCAGGCCGTAAGCCCACGACCCGTCGGTGCGGTGCGCGGTGCTCGCGTCGATGAGGCAGGTGCGTGGGTTCGTGACCAGGCTCGCGGCCTCGCGCGCAGCCGCGTCGGGAAGACACAGGAACGAGACATCCGACGCGTTCAGGAGACGTGCGCGCTCGGCAACGTCCTTGCGCAACTCGGGCGCGGCGCGCAGCACCTCGATGTCGGCGCGCTGCGCGAGATACTCGTGGATGCGAAGGCCGGTGGTGCCTTCCTGGCCGTCGACGAAAACGCTGATCGTCATGTCTACTCCGACACGTTAGGCGACAGCATAAGGCAGACCGGCGCTCGGCGCCGAGCCCGCCCGTTGCGATCGCACGTCGCAGCCATCCCCGACAATCCAGTTCATGGCGACAAAGAAACCCAAGGGCCTCGGCCTCGGTCTCGAAGTGCTGCTCGGGCCGCGCGTCGTCGAAGGTCCCGCAGTGGCTGTCTCCGATGGCGAGCCGCGCTCCTTGTTGCTGGATCAACTGCGCGCGGGCCGCTACCAGCCGCGGACGCGCATCGACGAAGGCTCCCTCTACGAGCTCGCCGAGAGCATCAAGGCGCAGGGCGTGATGCAACCGGTCCTGGTCCGGCCGCTGCGGGAGCAGCGCGACGGCAAGGAGCAGTTCGAGATCATCGCCGGCGAGCGCCGCTTCCGGGCCGCTCGCCTCGCCGGTCTCGATCATGTGCCTGTGCTCGTTCGCGACGTGTCCGACGAAGCGGCGGCGGCGATGGCGCTGATCGAGAACATTCAGCGCGAGGACCTGAACCCGCTGGAAGAGGCGCGCGGCCTCTGGCGCCTGACGGAAGAGTTCGGCATGACCCACGAAGCCGCGGCGCGCGCGGTCGGGCGCTCGCGCAGCGCGACCACCAACCTGCTGCGCCTGCTCAATCTGTGCGAGCCGGTGCAGCAGATGCTCCTGGCCGGCGACCTCGAGATGGGCCATGCCCGCGCCTTGCTCGGCCTCGACGGCGCACAGCAGATCATGGAGGCGAACGAGATCGTCTCCAAAAAGCTGAGCGTTCGCGATGCCGAACGTCGCGTCGCGCGACAGGCTGCGCCTTTGCGGCCCGCCACGGTGCGCGCGAATGGTCAGAAAGGGCGCGATATCGCTCGCATCGAACAACAACTGTCAGACGTGCTGTCGGCCACCGTGGAGATCCGCGTGAAGAAGCGCACGGGCAAGGGCGAGGTCGGCGAGGTGGCGATCGCATTCGCATCGCTCGACGAGCTCAATGGGCTGCTCGCGCGTCTGGGCCATCAGGCAGATTGAACGTCTTCGAGAACGCGACGAGAAACTTCGCACGCGATGACCTCGCTCCAGGGGGGATCGCGTCAACCGAAGACAATTTCGGCACGTTGCTTGCTAACTTGGCCTATGCGAAATGAGCAGGTCCGGGAACACCTCGCATCTCGAGGCTTGCCTTGTGGCACGATGAACGAAGCTTGACCGCTTGAACGACAGCCGCTGATTGCCAAGGAAAGCTCTGATGGCGCCCCGCCGGGCTCCATCAGAACTTCCCCGGTCGCACGAAGGCCATGAGCCTCGGCGCCTCCTTCGCCTCAGGAGATCAGCATGGATGTCATCAGCAACTTTGCCGCGCGATTCGAGCGCAGTCGCGAAGAAGAGCTGTCGATCGAAGACTACCTCGCGGAGTGCAAGCGCAATCCGCTGGCCTACGCCACCGCCGCCGAGCGCATGCTCATCGCGATCGGCGAGCCGACGATGGTGGACACGCGCAACGACACGCGCATGTCCAGGCTCTTCGCCAACAAGGTCATCAAGATCTATCCCGCCTTCGCCGAGTTCTACGGCATGGAAGACTCGATCGAGCAGGTCGTGAGTTACTTCCGCCACGCCGCCCAGGGCCTGGAAGAGAAGAAGCAGATCCTCTATCTGCTCGGGCCCGTTGGCGGCGGCAAGAGCTCGATCGCCGAGCGGCTGAAGCAGCTCATGGAGCACGTGCCGTTCTACGCGATCAAGGGCTCGCCGGTGAATGAGTCGCCGCTCGGCCTGTTCGATCCGCTCGAGGACGGCCCGTTGCTGGAAAAGGAATGCGGCATCCCGGCGCGCTACCTGAACCGCATCCTGAGCCCCTGGGCCGTGAAGCGCCTCGACGAGTTCGGCGGCGACATCCGCAAGTTCAAGATCGTCAAGCGCCACCCGAGCGTGCTGAAGCAGGTCGGCGTCTCGAAGACCGAGCCGGGTGACGAGAACAACCAGGACATCTCGGCGCTCGTCGGCAAGGTCGACATCCGAAAGCTCGAGACCTTCTCGCAGGACGATCCCGACGCGTACAGTTTTTCGGGCGGCCTCTGCCTGGCCAACCAGGGCCTGCTCGAGTTCGTCGAGATGTTCAAGGCGCCGATCAAGGTGTTGCATCCGCTTCTCACCGCAACCCAGGAAGGCAACTTCAAGGGCACCGAAGGCTTCGGCGCGATCCCGTTCGACGGCATCGTGCTGGCCCACAGCAACGAGAGCGAGTGGAAGACCTTCCGCAACAACAAGAACAACGAGGCCTTCCTCGACCGGATCTACATCGTCAAGGTGCCCTACTGCCTGCGCACCTCCGAGGAGATCAAGATCTACGAGAAGCTGCTGCGCAACTCGTCGCTGGCCGCGGCGGCTTGCGCGCCCGGCACGCTGAAGATGATGAGCCAGTTCGCCATGCTCACACGCCTCAAGGAGCCGGAGAATTCGTCGCTCTATTCGAAGATGCTGATCTACGACGGCGAGAACCTCAAGGACACCGACCCGCGCGCCAAGAGCTACCAGGAGTACCGCGACTACGCCGGCGTCGACGAGGGCATGAGCGGCATCTCGACGCGCTTCGCGTTCAAGATCCTGTCGAAGGTCTTCAACTTCGATCCGGCCGAGGTCGCCGCCAATCCGGTGCACCTGATGTACGTGCTCGAGCAGCAGATCGAGCGCGAGCAGTTTCCGTCGGAGACCGAGCAGAAGTACCTCGGCTTCATCAAGGAGCATCTGTCGGCGCGCTACGCCGAATTCATCGGCAAGGAGATCCAGACCGCCTACCTCGAGAGCTACAGCGAATACGGCCAGAACATCTTCGATCGCTACGTCACCTACGCCGACTACTGGATCCAGGACCAGGAGTACCGCGACACCGACACCGGCGAGGTCTTCGACCGCGCGCAATTGAACGGCGAGCTCGAGAAGATCGAAAAG
>JAYVVB010000355.1:0-3800 GCA_043787455.1 Rhizobacter sp. | reverse complement strand
GAGGAGGAGACCAACCCGAAGGACTCGATCGAGCGGCTGCGCAAGCTCGTGCTGCAGGACAAGGTCGACTGCGTCCAGGGCATCGTCTCCTCGGGCGTGAGCCTGGCGATGGGCGCAGTGGCCGAGGAGATGAAGGCGCTCACGATCTTCTGGGACGGCACGACCCAGGACGGCGTCAACGAGACCATGCCCAACCCGCGCTACGTATTCCGCAGCACCGACAACGAGTGCGAGGCGGTGATGGCGTCGCTGCTGGCGATCAAGCACTGGAAGGGCAAGTTCGCGACCGTCGCCGGCATCAACCCCGACTACTCCTACGGCCGCAACAACTTCGCCGCGTTCCAGGCGCTATTGAAGAAGTTCGGCGTCGAGCACAAGGTCGTTGCCGACCAGTGGCCCAAGGTGGGCACGCTCGACCTCACCTCGCACGTCGCGGCGCTGAAGGCGGCCAAGCCCGACCTGGTGTTCTCGTCGCTGCTCTTCGCCGACCTGCCGGTGTTTATGAAGACCGCGCACGGCGCCGGACTGATGGACGGCAAGACCAAGTTCGTCTTCCCTGCCGCGGGCTTCCAGCACACGCTCTTGAAGAAGGAGTTCACGCCCGAGGGAATGATCTTCGGCCACAACACGCTCTACTTCAATCTCGACAATCCGACCCCGCTGCAAAAGGCGTTCGTGCAGGAGTACGAGGCCAAGTACAAGGACTATCCGCACTGGGAAGCCGACCGCGCGTACTTCGCGATGCAGATCTACCGCGCCGGCGTCGAGGCGGCGTACAAGGCGAAGAACGCCTGGCCGGGGCAGGAAGACATCATCAGCGCGATGGAAGGCCTGAAGACCGAGTCGCTCGGCGGACCGGGCGCGATGAGGAAGGACCACATCGCCGAGCAGACCTTCTATCAAGGCATGACGACGCACGCCAACCGCTTCGACTTCGCGACCATCACCGACGTGACGAAGATGTACTCCGATCAACTGCAGAAGCCGCAAGGAACCGATTTCTGGAAGTGGATCGAGTCCGCGCAAATCAAACTCTGAGCGTTTGACCTCGTTCTTCGACGTCCTGATCGGAGGCGTGTTTCACGCCTCCGTTCTCTTTCTCGTCGCCGCCGGGCTGCAGCTCGTCTTCGGCGTGCAGCGCATCGTCAATCTCGCCTGTGGCTCGTTCTACGCGCTCGGCGCCTACTTCGGCATCACCGCCGTCAACTGGACCGCGGCGCACGGCGCGCCGGGCTGGTCGTTCCTGCCGGTGCTGATCGCATCGGGCATCGTCCTCGGCGCGATCGGCCCCTTCATCGAGCGGCTGCTGCGCACGGTCTATCGCCGCGACGAAGCCTTCCAGTTGCTGCTGACCTTCGCCCTGGTTCTCATGTTCCAGGATGTGCTGCGCTTCTTCTGGGGCGCCAACCCGCAGCAGCTCGGCAACCTGTCGATGAGTTACGGCAAGGTCACGTTCGGCGATGTCTCGTTCCCGACCTACAACGTGCTCGTGATGGCGGCGAGCCTCGCCATCGCGGTCACGCTCGGCCTCTTCCTGAAGCGCACGCGCTACGGCCGGATCCTGCGCGCGACGGCCGAGAACCGCGAGATGGCCGAGGCCCTCGGCGCCGACGTCAATAAGATCTACGCCGGCGTCTTCACCCTCGGCACGATCCTCGGCACGGTCGGCGGTGCGCTCGTCGTGCCGACCGCGGCGGCCTCGCTCGACATGCCGGTCGAGCTCGTCGTCGAGGCCTTCGCCGTCGTCGTCATCGGCGGCCTGGGCAGCATGCGCGGCGCGCTCGCCGGTGCGCTCGTCGTCGGCCTGACGCGCGCGCTCGCCATCACGTTCTACGCCGAGCTCGAGGTGCTGGCGATCTACGTCATCGTCATCGCGGTGCTCGTCGCCCGGCCCGCGGGCATGTTCGGCAAGCCGGTCGAATGAGCGCGCCGCGCAGCCACGCGGCGCTGCTCGCCTTCGTCGTCGCGACGATCGCGGTCCTGGCCGCGTTCCCGAGGTTCGCCGAGCCGTACTACGTGACGCTCGTGCTGCCCGCGTTCGCCTACACGATCGCCCTGCTCGGCTTCAACCTGCTCTTCGGCACGACCGGCCTGCTCTCGTTCGGCCATGCCCTCTTCGTCGCGATCGGCGCCTACGCGGCGGCGGTGCTCACGAGCAAGCTCGGCGTGCGCAGCTTCGAGGCGATCGTGGCCGTCGCCGGTGTCGTGGCAGCGGTCGCCGCGATCCCGGTTGCGCTGCTCGCGGTGCGCTACGTGCGCATCTTCTTCGGCATCCTGACGCTCGCCTTCGGCATGCTGTTCCACTCGTTCCTGTTCAAGTTCTACAACCTCACCGGCGGCGACACGGGCATCCGCGTGCTCCGGCCGACCCTCCTCGGTCAGGACTGGAAGGAGCTCGACAAGACGGCGTTCCTGATCGGCCCCTTCTACTACGCGTGCCTGTTGCTCGCCGTCGTCCTCGGCTTCGTGATGTGGCGCATCGTCCATTCGCCCTTCGGCCTGCACCTCGCCGCGATCCGCGAGAACGCGCGCAAAGCCGAATACCTCGGCGTGCGCGTGCGCGCCCTGCGCTTCGTCGCCTTCCTGATCTCGGCGTTCTACGGCGCGATCGGTGGCGCCATCCTTGCAGTCAACACCGGCCAGGCCGATCCAGAACTCGCCTACTGGACGCATTCCGGCGAGCTCGTCTTCATGACCGTGCTCGGCGGCTTCGCCAACTTCTTCGGCCCGCTCGTCGGCGCCTTCGCGTTCATCTTCCTCAAGTCGGAGCTGATGGGCGCGACCCAGTACTGGCGCTTCTTCCTCGGCGCGACGCTCGCCGTCATCGTCATCGTCTTTCCGCGCGGCCTGATGGGCCTGGCGAGCGACGCCTGGCAACGGGCGGTGAAGCGATGAGCGCGCTCATCGAGGCCGTTGGCGTGCGCAAGGCCTACGGCGACTTCGTCGCCCTCGACGGCGTGACGCTCTCCGTCGCCGACGGCGAGACGGTCGCCATCGTCGGACCCAACGGCGCCGGCAAGACGACGCTGGTCAACGTCCTCACCGGCCTCCTGAAGCCGAGCGACGGCGTCGTCCGCTTCAAGGGCGAGAACATCGCCGGCATCGGCCCGGTGAAGCTCGCCCAGCGCGGCATGGCGCGCGCGTTCCAGCTCGTCCACATCTTCCCGGCGCTGACCGTCGCGGAGACGATCGCCGTCGCCGTCGTCTCGCAGACCGGCCGGAGCCTGCAGCTCTTCGCATCGCTGCGCCGCGACGGCGCCCTGTGGACCAAGGTGCGCGACGTCGCCGCGATCTTCGGCCTCGACACCAAGCTCGACGCCGAAGCGCGCCTCCTCTCGCAAGGCGAGAAGAAGCTGCTCGACATCGCTAGCGCCTTCGCGCTCGTGCCCGAGGTGATCCTGCTCGATGAGCCGACGAGCGGCGTCTCGAGCGGCGACAAGCACGGGATCATGAAGACGCTCGTCGATGCCGCGAAGCGTGCCGGCGTGAAGGCGATCCTCCTTGTCGAGCACGACATGGATCTGGTCGCGGAGTACTCGACCCGCATCGTCGCGTTGCAGGGTGGCAAGGTGCTCGCCGATCGCGAGCCGGACGCGTTTTTCAGCGATCCGGAACTGATCGCGTCGGTGATCGGCAAGCGCAAGTCGGCACGGCGTGGGGGGCCGAGTTCGTGAGGCTACTGAGCGACGAAGCCGCGGGCGGGCGGGCTGCGGCGCGTGACTGCGGCGGTCGACCCTGCGGGCCGACTGCCCTGCGGTGCTCGGTCTTGCGGCCGCGCCGGGCAACTCGCTCCGTTCGCT
>JAYVVB010000354.1:0-10927 GCA_043787455.1 Rhizobacter sp. | reverse complement strand
CCCGCGCCAGGTCAAGATCCCGGGCATCCTGGTCGACTGCGTCGTCGTCGCCCGCCCCGAGAATCATTGGCAGACCTTCGCCGAACCCTACAGCGCGTCGTTCGCCGGCGAGATCAGGGTGCAGATGAGCGCGACCCTGCCGATGGCGATGAGCCCGCGCAAGATCATTGCGCGCCGGGCCGCGCTCGAGCTGATGCCCAACAGCGTCGTCAACCTCGGCATCGGCATGCCAGAGGGTCTGGCGAGCGTCGCCAACGAAGAGAAGATCATCGACCTGATGACCATGACGGCCGAGCCCGGCGTCATTGGCGGCCTGCCCGCTGGCGGCCTCAATTTCGGCGCTGCGGCGAATACGCAGGCGATCATCGACCAGCCGAGCCAATTCGATTTCTACGACGGCGGCGGGCTCGATGTCGCGTTCCTCGGCCTCGCCCAGGCAGATCGCGAAGGAAATCTCAACGTCAGCAAGTTCGGTCCGAAGTTGGCCGGTGCAGGCGGCTTCATCAACATCAGCCAGAGCGCCAAGAAGGTAGTCTTCATGGGCACCTTCAACGCCGGCAGTTGCGAGATGGTGACGGAGGGCGGCAGGCTCCACATCCGCAGCGACGGCGCCTCGCGCAAGTTCGTCGGCGAGGTCGAGCACCGAACGTTCAGCGGCAAGTACGCCGCAGCGCGCAAGCAGACGGTGCTCTACATCACCGAGCGTTGCGTGTTTTCACTTTGCGACGAGGGTCTCGAGCTGATTGAGATCGCGCCGGGCGTCGATCTGGCGCAGGACATCCTCGCGAAAATGGATTTCGCGCCCGTCATGCACCGAGCGCCGCGCCTCATGGACGAGCGGATCTTCCTGTCGGAACCGATGGGCTTGCGCGACAGCATGTTGTCGCTCCCGCTCGCGCAACGCCTCAGCTACGACGCCGATCAAAACGTTTTCTTCATCAACTTCGAACGGCTCTCGGTCAGGACGCCCGAAGACATCGAACGGATCCGGGACGCGATCGAATCGCGGCTCGTTCCCCTGAAGAAGAAGGTCTTCGGAATCGTCAACTACGAGAATTTCACGATCGCGCCGGAGCTCACCGACGCTTTCAGCGAGATGGTGCAACGACTGGTCGATCATTTCTACTACGGCGTCACCCGCTATACGACGAGCAGCTTCCTGAGGCTCAAGCTCGGCGAGGCGCTGCAGCGGCGCGACGTCGCTCCGCACATCTACGAGAGCGCAGAGGAGGCTCGGGCCCATCTACGGACCCTGGCGCTCAAGGCCGACAACGCGTGACACCGTGAGCTTCGCCCGCGAAGGCATCGGCCTGTATGGGGCTGACTGGAGGCCGCGCTCCCGCTTCATCCGTCGGACGACACGGCGAACATGGAGTTGGCCTTCTCTCTGGCGTATCGATAAGCGTGGAAGGTGACGCGCGGTTCGCCGTAGATCATCGGCACTTCGCTGCCCACGCGCATGTAGCGCGCCATGAGCTCGTGCGCCGACGACGCGCCGGCGAGCTGCTGCAGCGCCTGATCGACGAGCTGCTTCGCGTGCGCGAGCGCCGTCTCGGCGCTCTCGAAGTCGCCGCGATCGAGGCGGCCTCCGCCGAGGCCGACGTGGGCGTTGTCGATCGAGACGATGTTGTACTGGGCCATGGGCCTATCTTGCGCCAATCGCCGGGATATCGCCGCAGCAAGAGGCAGGCGTGGGGTCTATCCTTCGATCTCGCGGCACTCGCGTCGTCCCGAGAAGACCGTGAAGAAGCTCCTGGATCCGGTGTGCGGGAATGACGGTGACCGCCGCATCGCAGCACACGCTCGTCCGCCAGGGCCGTTCCGTCTACTTCTGCTCAGCAAGCTGCGGGACGAAGTTCGCGCCGGATCCGGCCAAGTGCACGAACGCAGGCAGCGCGCCGACGACGAACATGAAGCAGAACCTTGCCTTCGCGTTCGTCTACAACGCGCTCGGCATTCCGCTCGCCGCCGGCGCGCTCTGTCCGTTCACTGACTGACTGCTGTCGCCGATGATCGCAGCCCTGGCGATGGGCCTCAGCTCGGCCTCGGTGATCACGAACGGGCTGCGCCTGCGCGGCGCGCCCGACCGATGACGCGAATCGGAGCCGTCCCTGCAGGAACATCATGTACGAGCGCGGGCTCGCGCCGTAGACCGGATCGAGCCTGGCCGGCGCGTCGAGGTGCCCCACCAACGCGGGCCCGACCCGAAGCGCGACAGCTCTCCTAGCGTCCCGATTCGCCGTCGAACCAGCCGCCGGCGTTGTCCCTCCACGCCCGCAGCCAGCGGAACTCGAAGGCGACGTGGCCGCCGGCGACGAGCATCGCCAGGGCGACCCGCCGCAGCGAGGACTCGATCCGCGCCGCGGAAACCTCGACGGCGACGCCAAGGAGCAGTGCAAGAAGAACTCCGAAGCGACGTACAAGAAGACGATGGCCGACGTCGATGCGGCGCACGACAAGGCCAAGGCCGACTACAAGGCCCCGAAGTAACGATCGCCGGGCGTGAAAAGGGGCGCCTCGCGGCGCCCCTGTTCTTTCGGAGCTGAGTCGTCAATGCACGACGCCAATCGTCTCTTCCTTGCCGCCCTTGTAGGTGTGCATGGTCAGGGAGCCGTTCTTGATGTCGCCCTTCTCATCGAACGAGATGACGCCCGTTACGCCCTTGTAGCCATCGGTTTTGGCCAGCACCGGCAGGTAGACCTTCGGATCGGAAGAGCCAGCCTTGACCATCGCCGCGACCATCACGTTGAGCGCGTCGTAGACGTAGGGCGCGTAGATCTGTACGTCGATCCCAAACTTCTTCTTGTAGTCGGCCTTCCACTTGTCCAACGTCGGCTGCTCCGCTTTGTCGACACCGCCGGCCTCCGCGCAGACCACCTGCCCGTCTTCCATCGCGCCGCCGGCGAGCTTCGGCAGCTCTCCGGAGCAGATGCCGTCGCCGCCCATGAACTTGGCATTGATGCCGAGTTGCTTCATCTGGCGAATCATCGGACCGGCCACCGCGTCCATGCCGCCGAAGAAGATGATGTCCGGCTTCTTCGCTTTGATCGCGGTCAGGATGGCGGTGAAGTCGGTCGCCTTGTCGGTCGTGTACTGGGTGTCCTGAATCGCGCCGCCGGAGGCCTTGACGGCCTTGGCAAACTCCTCGGCGACGCCCTGCCCATAGGCAGTGCGATCGTCGATGGCGACGATCGATTTGCCCTTCAGCTCCTTGACGGCGTAGCGGCCGAGTGTGCCGCCCAGATGGACGTCGTCGGCGACAACGCGAAACGTCGTCTTAAAGCCTTGCCGGGTGTACTTCGGGTTGGTCGCCGACGGCGAGATTTGCGGAATGCCGGCGTCGCTGTAGATTTTGGAGGCGGGGATCGTGGTGCCCGAGTTCAGGTGGCCGATGACGCCGTTGACCTTGGCATCAACCAGCTTGTTGGCGACCGCGGTGCCTTGCTTCGGATCGCCGGCATCGTCTTCGGCGACCAGCTCGAACTTGGCCTTCTTACCGCCAATCATCACGCCCTTGGCGTTCAGATCGTCAATGGCCATGCGGGCGCCGTTCTCGTTGTCCTTGCCCAGGTGGGCGATGGCGCCGCTGGTGGGGCCGACGTGGCCGATCTTGACGACCATGTCCTGGGCGGAAACGCTGCCGATGAACATCGCCGCGGCCGCGGCCGCGATCAGATTCAATTTGACTTGCATGCAAATACCTCCGTTATGAAAAACTTCGGGGCGCAAACTCGCACGCCCGAATCACAAGACGATAACGCAATGCCGGGCCCGGCTGAATCGGGATTTACGTCGTCAACCGACGAGGCGCTGGTGGAAACGGGATTCAGCGGTCGTCGCGCCGGCCGAGCTCGCGCGCGATCGAGCGCGAGACGATGTCGCGCATGGCCGCGGTGAGCTCCTTGCGGGCATCGCGCACGAGCGCGTCCGACGCCCGCGCCAGGATCGGCGCCAGCGCCTCGCGCAGCCGCACCTCGAGCATCAGCTCGACCTGGCGCTGCAGGTCGGCGAGGACGCGCTGGGTCAGCTGCACGTCGGCATGCGCTGCCGCCGCAGGTTTCGCAGTCGCCACCACAGGCGCGGCGGGAACCGGTGCGGGCTCCGGGACGTGGACGGGCCCGGGCATCGCAGCGACGACCGGTGCGGGCGCGACCGGCGGGGTGGGATGAGGCACGGCCTCGTCCTCGGCGGCGCCCGGAGCGAGGTCCGGCCAGGAGACGACTTCGGTCAGCGTCGGGATCGCTCCCGGCGGTGGCCGGCCGGTGCTCACGCCGTCACCTCGTGGCGCTTGATCGGATAGCCGCGATCCGCGTACGCCTTCCAGCGCTCGCGTGCCGAAGCGCGGTCGGCATCGGCGGCGGAGACAACCTCGAAAAGGCGCGCGAAGGTCTCGAAGCCCTTGGGCGGTGCATCGCCCAGGTTGAGCAGGGCGTCGTGCACCGGCGCGTCGAGCGGGTTCTCTCCGAGCCAGACCGTACGGGCCTGCAGGGCAGCGGGCACCTCGGACGATCGATCGATCCGGTGGTGGGGCACGAACTCGGCGGCGCTGAAGCTCCAGAGCTCGCGGTCGAACTCCTCGAGCGAGGCGGCGGCGCCGACGACCGTGAGCGACATCCCCTGGCGCTGCGCCTGTCGCAGCAACCGACAGGCGTAGCCCGATCGGCTCGGCGCGTTGAAGTAGAAACTGATCTCGGTCATGCCCCGGGGCTTCTTGGGCCCTACCTGGCGTAGCCGAGCACGAAGTGGGTCAGCAGGCCGACCGGCCGGCCGGTGGCGCCCTTGTGCGCGCCGGACTTCCAGGCCGTGCCGGCGATGTCGAGGTGCGCCCACGGGTACTTCGACGTGTAGCGGCGCAGGAACATCGCCGCCGTGATGGCACCGCCCGGCCTGCCGCCGACGTTGGCCATGTCGGCGAAGTTGCTCTTGAGGTTGTCGTCGTACTCTTCGTCGAGCGGCATGCGCCAGCACGGGTCGAGCGCTTCGCGGCTGGCCGACTGCATGCGCGCCGCGACGGCGTCGTCGGCCGTGAACAGGCCCGAGTGATGATGGCCGAGGGCGATCACGCAGGCGCCGGTGAGCGTCGCTACGTCGACGACGACGGCCGGCTTGAAGCGCTCAGCGTAGGTCAGCGCATCGCACAGGATCAGGCGACCTTCGGCGTCGGTGTTGAGGATCTCGATCGTCTGCCCCGACATGCTCGTGACCACGTCGCCCGGCTTCAAGGCCTTGCCGCTCGGCATGTTGTCGCAGGTCGGCACGATGCAGACGACGTTGACCTCGGCCTTCAGCGAGGCGATGGTCGCGAGCGTGCCACGCACGCTCGCCGCGCCGCACATGTCGAACTTCATTTCATCCATCTCGGCACCGGGCTTGAGCGAGATGCCGCCGGTGTCGAAGGTGATGCCCTTGCCGACGAGGACGACCGGCGCCTGGCTCTTCGCCGCGCCCTCGTAGCGCGCGACAATAAACCGTGGCGGCTCGTCCGAGCCCTGCGCGACCGCGAGGAACGAGCCCATGCCGAGCTTTTCGATCGCCTTCCTGTCCATCACCTCGACGTCGAAGTCGAACTGCTTGCCGATCTTCTTGGCCTGCTGGCCGAGCCACGTCGGCGTGCACATGTTGCCCGGGCGGTTGCCGAACTCGCGCGCCATCGTCACGCCGGCCGCGATCGCCGAGCCGCGACGCACGCCGAGCTGCACCGCCTTGGCTTCGCCCTTCCTGCAATAGATCGTCACCGACTTGGGTTGCCAGGGCGGCGGTGCGCTCGGCTTGCTGTGGGTATAGAGATAGCTGGCGTCGGCGGTGGCGAGGACCGCGGCCTCGGCATGCGCATCGCCGAGCACCGCGCCGTTCGCGGCGGCGATGCCGATCGTCTTCGCGCCTGTCCCCTTCAATGCGGCGAGGCCGAGCGCGACCGCGACCTTGAACGCCTTCGCCGAAGCATCGCCTGCGACCGAGACGACGACGCGGCTCGCGGCGACGCCGGCCGGGCGATGGAGATAAAGCGTCTTGCCCTTCTTCAGCGCGAGGTCGCCCTCGGCGACGGCGCGTTCGATCAAGCTCGCGAGCGGCGCCGCGAGCGTCGCATCCACCGCATCGCCGGCGACGAGAAGAAGTGCGTCGACTTCGATGCCAGCGAGGTCGGACGGCGCGGCGATGTGATGACGAAAGTCCATAATTCCCAGAGCGAAACAAAGAGCCGACGATGTTATTCGATTCGACCTTGCGGCGAGAGCTCGCCCGCAACTTCGGCGGCACGCTCGTCGTCATCCTCACGATCGTGCTGACGATCATGTTCATTCGCAATCTCGGCCAGGCGGCCGCGGGCCGGGTCTCGCCGCAGGACGTCATGCTGCTGCTCGCCTACATCGGTCTCGGCCACCTGTCGACGATGCTCGCGCTCTCGCTCTTCGTCGCCGTCGTCGCGACGCTGTCGCGCATGTACCGCGGCAGCGAGATGACGATCTGGTTCGCGAGCGGCGTTCCGCTCGGCCGTTTCGTGCGCCCCGTGCTGCGCACGAGCTGGCCGGTGCTGCTCGTCATCGGCCTGCTCTCGCTCTTCGTCTGGCCGTGGCAGAACGAGCGCAGCGCCGAGCTGAAAGACCAGTTCGAGCGACGCTCCGATCTCTCTCGCGTAGCCCCGGGCCAGTTCCAGACCTCGGCCGACGGCGAGCGCACCTTCTTTTTCGAAGGCGCGGGCAGCGATCCGGCGACGGGTCGCAACGTCTTGATCGTCTCCTCGCACGCCGGCGTCGAGGCGGTGACCTCGGCCCGGTCGGGCTCGATCCAGAGCGACGACGCGGGCCGCTTCCTGGTCCTCAACAAGGGCCAGCGCAACGAGCAGGACAAGACCACGGGCGACAAGACGCTGTCGCGCTTCGAGACCTATCGCGCCCCGGCCGGGGACCGCGTCGTCGCGGCGGCCGGCGGGCTGGCGCCGCGCGCCTTGCCGACGGCGGCGCTGCTCAAGGACCCGACTCCGCTCAATCGCGGCGAGCTGGTCTGGCGCGTCGGCCTCGTGCTGGCTGCCGCCAACATGCTGCTCCTCGGCATCGGCATGTCGGCGTCGAACCCGCGCCATGCGAGCAACTGGAACCTGCTGTTCGCGCTGCTCGCGTTCTTCGTGTACTACAATCTCATTAACCTGTCGCAGTCGTGGGTCGGCAGCGGCCGCGTCGGTCTCGGCGTCGCGCTCGTCGCCCTCCACGGCACGGCCTTCGGGATCGCGATCCTGCTGATCTGGTGGCGCGAGAACGGCATGCGCGGCGTGGCGATGAGCCGACGCCGGGGGCCCCGCCCGAGCGCCGCGGCGACGTCGGCATGAGGACCGTCCGGCGCCTCTTCTACGTCGACATCGCCTCCGCCGTCGTCTTCGTCGGCATCTCGTTTCTCGCGCTCTTCTTCTTCATCGACTTCGTCGACGAGCTGCGCGATGTCGGCAAGAACGGCTACACGGCGGCGCACGCCGCGGTCTATTCGCTGCTCCTCGCGCCCGGGCATCTCTACGAACTGATGCCCCTGGCGGTGCTCATCGGCACGATCTACGCGCTGGCCCGGCTGGCGCAGACCTCGCAGTACACGATCCTGCGCACCGGCGGCCTAGGACCGGTGCGCGCCTTGTGGCTGCTCGGCAGCCTGGCGCTCGTCTTCGGCGCGTTCACCTTCGTTGTCGGCGATTACGTCTCGCCCTTCAGCGAGCGGATCGCGAGCCAGCTGCGCGCCGGCTACAGCGGCAGCCTGAGGCTCGGACGCTCCGGCGCATGGATCAAGGAGCACGCGCTCACGGTCGAAGGCGAGCACAGCTATTCGATCAACGTCGGATCGGCCGAGCGCGGCACCTTGCTGCGCGACGTGCGGATCTTCGAGTTTGACGGCGACGGGCGCCTCCTGACGCGCACCGCCGCGGGCCAGGCGACGGTCGGCGCCAACGGCGTGTGGACGATGAGCGACGTTACCGTCACGCGCTGGGTCGAAGCCGGCGCGGCGTCGAGCGCGCGCCAGGAAAAGCTCGGCCGGCTCGAGTGGCGCAGCACGCTGTCGCCGGCGGTCGTCGCGGCGGCTGTGTTGCCGGTGTCGACGATGTCGACGCTCGCTCTCTGGCGCTACATCGGCCACCTCGACGAGAACGAGCAGGCGGCGCAGACGCAGCGGATCCAGTTCTGGAACCGCGCCCTCTATCCTTTCGCCTGCCTCGTCATGGTCGGCCTTGCCCTGCCCTTCGCCTACCTGCACGCGCGCTCCGGCGGCGTCAGCGTCAAGGTCTTCGTCGGCATCATGCTCGGCGTGAGCTTCGTCCTGCTGAACAACGTCTTTCGTCATCTCGGCCTGCTCGGCAACTGGACGCCGTGGATCGTCGCGGCGACACCGGGCGCGGTCTATCTCGTGCTCTCGTTCGGCGCATTCAGCTGGCTGGTGCGCTTTCGTTGACCCGCTTTCGCTGACACGATGACCCGCGCACTCGTTCTCTTCGCTCACGGTGCGCGCGACCCGCGCTGGGCGGAGCCGTTCGAGGCGGTCGCCGAGCGTGTCCGCCGCGCCGAGCCCGGGCTAGCGGTGCAACTCGCCTTCCTGGAGCTGATGGCGCCCACGCTCACCAGTGCGATCGATGCGCTCGCCGCCTCGGGTGCGATCACGATCGACGTTGTCCCGCTCTTCCTCGGCACCGGCGGCCATCTGCGCAAGGACCTGCCGCCTCTCGTCGACGCTGTTCGCGCCGCACATCCGGGGCTCGCGATCCGCCTCCATGCCGCGATCGGCGAGCACGCGGCAGTGATCGACGCGATGGCCCGGGCCTCGCTCGCCGCCGCGGGCTTCGGTGAATAATCCGCCGCTTCCATGAACCTCCACCAATTCAGGTTCGTTCAGGAAGCGGTCCGCCGCGACCTCAACCTCACCGAGACCGCCAAGGCGCTGTTCACGTCGCAGCCGGGCGTGTCCAAGGCCATCCTCGAGCTCGAGGGCGAGCTCGGCGTCGACATCTTCGCGCGCCACGGCAAGCGCCTGCGCCGCGTCACCGAGCCCGGCCGCGAGGTGCTGAAGGCGATCGAGGTGATCATGCGCGAGGTCGGCAACCTGAAGAAGATCGGCGAGGAGTTCTCGAAGCAGGACGCCGGCACGCTGTCGATCGCGACGACGCACAGCCAGGCGCGCTACTTCCTGCCGGGACCGATCGCGCAGATGCGAAAGCGGTTCCCGAAGGTCAACATCAGCTTGCACCAGGGCACGCCCGAGCAGGTTGGCAAGATGGTGTTCGAGGAAGTCGCCGACTTCGGCCTCGCGACCGAGTCGCTCGATGAATTTCCCGACCTCGTCACCCTGCCCTGCTACGCCTGGCAGCACGTGCTGGTGCTGCCGGCCGGCCATCCGCTGGCGCAGGTCGAGCGGGTCTCGATCGAAGACCTCGCGCCGCTGCCGCTGATCGTGTATCACCCTTCGTTCTCGGGAAGAAAGCGCATCGACGCCGCGTTCGCGACCCGCAAGCTCCAGCCCAACGTCGTCCTCGAGGCAATCGACGCCGACGTCATCAAGACCTACGTGCGGCTCGGCCTCGGCATCGGCATCGTCGCCGAGATCGCGATGCGCGAAGAAGGCACGACGTCCGACCTCGTCGCCCGGCCCGTCGGCCACCTGTTCGGCCAGAACGTCGCCCGCATCGCCTTCAAGCGCGGCGCCTACCTGCGCAACTTCGTCTACGCTTTCGCCGAGATGACGTCCGACCGCCTCACCCGCCCGCTGGTCGAGCGCGCGATGGCCGGCGACGCCGCCGACTACCAGCTCTGATCCTCCCCATGACCGAGCGGACACCGTCGATCACGAGTCGCCTGCCCAACGTCGGCACGACGATCTTCACGGTCATGTCGGCGCTCGCGCAGGAACGCGGCGCCGTCAACCTCGGCCAGGGGTTTCCCGATTTCGACTGCGATCCGGCGCTGATCGACGCCGTCGACGCGGCGATGCGCGCCGGGTTCAACCAGTACCCGCCGATGACCGGCGTGCCGATCCTGCGCGAGCGCATCGCCGCCAAGATCGAAGCGCTCTACGGCCGGCGCTACGACCCGGCGACCGAGATCACGGTGACGGCCGGCGCGACGCAGGCGATCCTCACCGCCGTGCTCGCCTTCGTCGGGCCCGGCGACGAGGTCATCGTGCTCGATCCGTGCTACGACAGCTACGCGCCGAACGTCGCGATGGCCGGCGGCCGGCCAGTGCACGTGCCGCTCACGCCGCGCACATTCCGGCCCGATTTCGAGCGCATCGCGGGCGCGCTCAACGCGCGCACAAAGGCGATCATCGTCAATTCGCCGCACAACCCGAGCGGCACGGTCTGGTCGGCCGAGGACATGCTGCGCCTCGCGGAGTTGCTGCGGCCCACCGACGTCGTCGTCATCAGTGACGAGGTCTACGAGCACATGGTCTACGAAGGCGAGCACCAGAGCGCGGCGCGCTTTCCCGAGCTCGCGGCGCGAACTGTCGTGGTCTCGAGCTTCGGCAAGACCTATCACGTCACCGGCTGGAAGGTCGGCTACGCGGTTGCGCCGGCGGCGCTCAGCGCCGAGTTCAGGAAGGTGCACCAGTTCAACGTCTTCACCGTCAACACGCCGATGCAGCACGGCCTTGCCGCCTATCTCGCCGACCCGTCGCATCATGTCCAGCTGCCGGCGTTTTATCGCGCCAAGCGCGACCGCTTTCGCGCCGGCCTGGCGACGACGAAGCTGAAGCTCCTGCCGTGCCAGGGCACCTACTTCCAGTGCGTCGATTACTCGGCCGCGAGCGATCTCGGCGAAGACGCGTTCTGCCGCTGGCTCACGAGCGAGATCGGCGTTGCCGCGATCCCGCTGGCGGCGTTCTACGCCGACGGCTTCGAGCAGCGCATCGCCCGCTTCTGCTTCGCGAAGAAGGACGAGACCCTCGACCTCGCCATCGATCG
>JAYVVB010000353.1:0-4350 GCA_043787455.1 Rhizobacter sp. | reverse complement strand
GTTGACTACTTCGAAAGTCCCTGTAAAGGGTTAGGTTCCGCTGTTCTGGCGTGCGAGTATCGGCTCTTCGTGTCTTGCTGCTGGCACTGGGTTGCCGTTTAGTGACGCTCTGGCTTCAAGGTAGCAATCCACGCCTGCTGGCAACGCAACGCCGGTTTGAGCTGAACTGAGCCAAATATGACTTGTGACTTCAACGCCGTTCGGATCGTCGTAGCAACCGCGAGAAATTGCAAACATTTCTGGCCATCGCTCAAACGACAGCCCAACAGTCGTTCCGCAAGAGGGGCAAAAGTGAACGTAGACCTTCTTCGCGCTGCTACTTGACACATGCTCGTAGCGTCGGAGCTCGCCCTCATTGAATCGAACTGACTTCATTGGGAAGATTGACTCGGCATAGAACGACGTTCCCGTCACTCGCTGGCAGAAGGTGCAGTGACAAGCAAACGTTCGTACTGGAGGCTGATTCGCATCGAATCGGACATTGCCGCAGAGACAGCCTCCTTCAAAAGCGGTGGGCATGAGGAATTCCTGTTGGTTGACAACTGATGGTGGTTACGGGGCCTAACGTTTGACATGAGCGGCAGCCGACAGACAGCGAAGCTGGCTGGTGGATGTCCGCTCGATGGAATGGTTAGGTGCCAGCATACGGGCCTTGCGACAGGAAGTCTGCGACCGGCTCGAGGACGATCTCCGGCAGCCGCTCCGCGACTGCATTGGCCATCTGACGCTCCGCCTCTGCGTCGATAGGGCCAAGCGCGAACGCTGCTCTTCGTGCTTCCGCGCTCGGCCACTGAGCGTACGCGTACCAAATGCCCTCTGGCCCTCGGTGAAGGCGCGAGCCCAGACCGCCGCGCTCGGATTGCAGGATTTCGGTGATGCGGCTCCATGCAGAAACGTATGCTTGCTCCATTCCCGAGTGCAAGCGAAATCGATAGATGACGGCGAAGCCCGGACCTTGAGACATGGTGAGAATTGTCTTGAACTCGTCGTGCCGCTATGCGCGACCTACTGGGACCTAACGTGATGTAGACGACAACGCGAAGTAGGCGCCTATGGCAATAGGTGGGTACATGCCACAAGATATTGTCATATGCGCCAATGCGGGCCTACCCTTGGATGGGGACCGAGTTGTGAAGGAGCTTGAGGTTCTTGGCAACCATGCGGGGCACGAGCCAGTAACGATGCTGGGGCAGCCATTGGGCGCCGGATGCGATGAGCAAGGTGCGGGTTGCACGATCGCCGGGCGAGATGCGCAGAGCGATCAGCGAGCGGGCACGCGGGACGACGGGCGTTGATTCCACCAGGAGTTCGATGGTCGTGTGGCGGACGGTCCCGGTCTCGTTGTGCCGGTGCCGAACGCACACGAGCTGCTCGCCGTAGCGCCTGGCAAATCGCTTCGCACCGTTGCGATCAGGCGAGTACGTCTTCACGACACGCAGCGAGGAGAGGGAAGGCGTGGCCGTCGCGATGTTTGCGTGCCGGGGCATCGTTCGTGGTGGGTCGTTCCGGTGCGAGAGGGGATGTGCGCTCCGTGCGCTCGTGGTCTGCCCTGCCCCCTGAGGAATTGACAGAGAGAGAACATCGGAATACTGTACGTCTGTACAGTATAGGTCAAGGGATGGAAGTGGACGTGCAGGCAGCGAGCGACGAGGGCGAAAGCGGGATGCCAGTGGGGCGAGCGGTGCCGGCGGTGTCGGCGAGGGACGGTTCTACCCCGGGGCAAAAACCCTCGCTGCTGCTCGACAGGCTGCGCGAGCGGTTGAGGTACATGCACTACAGCCTGCGCACGGAAGAGGCGTACGTCTACTGGGTGCGGGACTTCGTTCGCTGGTCGCGCGGAACGCATCCGCGCGACATGGGGCAGGACGAGGTCCAGCAGTACCTCGTCATGCTGGCCAACGAGCGACGCGTCGCGGCCGCCACCCACCGCCAGGCGCTCAGCGCCCTGCTGTTCCTGTACCGCGAGGTCTTCGGCGGCGAGATGCCGTGGCTGAAGGAGATCGGCAGCCCGGTGGCGAAAAAGCGCCTGCCGGTGGTGCTCACGCACGTCGAGGTGCAGGCGCTGCTGCACCACGTGAAGGGCACCGGCAGCGACACCGGCCTGCTCGCCCATCTGCTCTACGGCACCGGAATGCGCCTGCTGGAAGGCCTCAGGCTGCGCGTCAAGGACGTCGATTTCGGCCGCCAGGTGATCGTCGTTCGCGACGGCAAGGGAGGCAAGGATCGCGTCGTCATGCTGCCGCGCGCACTCGAGGAGCCCATGCGCCGCCAGCTGCACAAAGCGGCCCGGATCTGGCAGGCCGACCGGGACGCCGGCCGCGGCGGAGTGCATCTGCCGAACGCGCTGGGCGTGAAGTACCGGCGCGCCGCCGAGAGCTGGAGCTGGTTCTGGATGTTCCCGGCCGAGGCCATCAGCCGTGATCCGCGCAGCGAAGCCACGCACCGTCACCACGTTCACGAAAAAAGACTGCAGCGCGCCTTGCGCGCCGCGGTCGAAGCGGCCGGCATCGCCAAGCCGGCGACGGTGCACACGCTGCGCCATTCCTTCGCCACCCATCTGCTGCAGGCCGGCACCGACATCCGCACCGTGCAGTCGCTGCTCGGCCACTCGGACGTGAGCACGACGATGATCTACACCCATGTGCTGAAGTCGTCGGCCGCAGGCACGGCGAGCCCGCTCGACAGCCTGATGCTGCCCGGCACGAGCGACGACAACGACAACGAAGGCGGCGCCACCGGCGCACCCTCCCCATGGCTGGTCCGCGAGCCCTTCCTCGTCAGCTACCGCGTTACGCCGAGCTTCACTGTCGCAGCAACTTCAGCTTCCTGACGGGCGCGTCGCACCCCGAGGAGCTGATCGAGCGCGCTGCCGCGCTCGGCTACGGCGCGCTCGCGATCACCGACGAGTGCTCGCTCGCCGGCGTCGTTCGCGCGCACATCGAAGCGAAGACACGGCAGCTGCACCTGATCGTCGGCAGCGAGATGCGGCTGACGATGCCCGGCAGCCAGGAGCCGCACGCGCGCCTCGTGCTGCTCGCCGAGACGCGGCGCGGCTACGGCAACCTCTCGCACTGGATCACGGTCGCGCGCCGGCGCGCCGACAAGGGCTCGTACCTCGCCCATCCGGGCGACGTCGAGGGCAAGGTGCCGAACGCGCCGACGCTCGCCGGCCTGCCCGAGTGCCTCGCGCTCCTCGTGCCCTCGGTGACGCAATCGTTCGAGGACGTATTCGCCCACGCGATGTGGCTGAAGACCTGGTTCCAGGACCGCGCCGCGATCGCCCTCGAGCTGCTGCACCGCGCCGGCGACGACGACCTCGTCGACACCGTCGTGCGTGTCGCGCAGTTCACGGGCCTGCCCATCGTCGCGGCGGGCGACGTGTTGATGCACCTGCGCTCGAGAAAGCCCCTGCAGGACACGCTCACCGCGACGCGCCTCGCCAAGCCCGTCGCCGAGTGCGGCTTCGCGCTCGAGCCCAACGCCGAGCAGCATCTGCGCTCGCGCGGCCGGCTCGCCGCGCTCTACGAAGCCCAGTGGCTCGAGAACACGATGGTGCTCGCCGGCCGCTGCAGCTTTTCGCTCGCCGAGCTGAAGTACGAGTATCCGCAGGAGATCGTGCCCGAGGGCGAGACGCCGGCGTCGTGGCTGCGAAAGCTCACGTACCAGGGCGTGCCCAAGCGCTTTCCCGACGGGCTGCCCGAGGGCCATCGAAAGACCATCGAGAACGAGCTCGCCGTCATCGTCGAGCTCGGGTACGAGGCCTACTTCCTCACCGTCGCCGACATCGTCTCGTGGGCGCGCGCGCAGGGCATCCTGTGTCAGGGCCGGGGCAGCGCCGCCAACTCGCTCGTCTGCTACTGCCTCTTCGTCACCGAGGTCGACCCGCGCCGCGCGACGCTGCTCTTCGGCCGCTTCATCAGCGTCGAGCGCAACGAGCCGCCCGACATCGACATCGACTTCGAGCACCAGCGACGCGAGGAGGTGATCCAGTACATCTACGGCAAGTACGGCCGGCATCGCGCTGCCCTGGCCGGGGTGGTCATCAGCTACCGGCCGCGCTCGGCGCTGCGCGACGTCGGCCGCGCCCTCGGCATCGACCTGCAGCGCATCGAGGCGGTCTCGAAGAGCCAGCACTGGTTCGACGGCCGCGGCATCGCGCCCGAGCGCCTGCGCGAGAACGGCTTCGACCCCGAAGCGCCGCTCGTGCGCCTGTGGATGGAGGTGACGGCGCAGCTCATCGGCTTTCCGCGCCACCTATCGCAGCATCCGGGCGGCTTCGTCATCACCAAGGGCCGCATCGAAGAGCTCGTTCCGGTCGAGAACGCAACGATGGAAAAGCGCAGCGTCATC
>JAYVVB010000352.1:0-3666 GCA_043787455.1 Rhizobacter sp. | reverse complement strand
CCACGCGCCGCGAAATAGGCGGCGGCGGCGAAGTCGAGGCGATAGCGACCGCTGCGAAGCTCGGGGCCTTCGAGCAGCGGCTCGTCGGCGCGACCGTCGGCGTTGAGCAGCAGCGACTTCACCAGGCTCGCGCCGGCCGGCTCGATGCGAAAGAGCGTCACCCGCATGCCCGCCGCCGGGCAGCCGTTGGCCGTGTCGAGCGCGTGCGTCGTCAACTTTCCCATGCAGCCTCCGCGCCGCGCGAACAGGCGCGGGCCTCTGCCAAAAGTGTATCGTCGTCGCCAGACGATGAGTCCCACCTCCTACCCGCGCGATCTTCGCGGCTACGGCGCGAGCCCGCCGCACGCCCGCTGGCCGAAAGGCGCGCGCATCGCCGTCCAGTTCGTCCTCAACTACGAAGAGGGCGGCGAGAACAGCGTCCTGCACGGCGACCCGACGTCGGAGACCTTCCTCTCCGAGCTGGTCACCGCGCAGGCCTACGAAAACCGGCACATGACGATGGAGTCGATGTACGAGTACGGCTCGCGCGTCGGCCTCTGGCGCATCCTGCGCGAGTTCGAGGCGAGGCAGCTTCCGCTGACGGTCTTCGCCGTCGCGATGGCGCTCGAGCGCTATCCCGAGCTCGTCGGCGAATTCATGAGCCGCGGCCACGAGATCGCCAACCACGGCCTGCGCTGGATCCATTACCAGAACCTGCCCGAGGCGACCGAGCGGCGCCATGTCGACATCGCGACGCGCGTCGTCAAGGAGCTCACCGGCGGCGTCTGGCCGCTCGGCTGGTACACCGGCCGCGACAGCCCGAACACGCGCCGGCTAGTCGTCGAGCACGGCGGCTACGAGTACGACAGCGACTACTACGGCGACGACCTGCCCTTCTGGACCGAGGTCGAGACCAGCTCGGGCGAGAAGCGCGCTCACCTCGTCGTGCCCTACTCGCTCGACACCAACGACATGCGCTTCGTCCAGACGCAGGGGTTCAACACCGGCGAGCACTTCTTCACCTACTTGCGCGACGCGTTCGACGCGCTCTACGCTGAGGGCGATCCGGACGGCCTCGACCGGCCGAAGATGATGTCGATCGGCATGCACTGCCGTCTCCTCGGCAAGCCGGGACGGATCGGGTCGCTGCGACGCTTCCTCGACCACGTCCAGGCGCACGAGCACGTCTGGATCGCACGCCGCATCGACATCGCCCGGCACTGGCAGGCGACGCATCCCTTCGTCGAGCCGGCCGCGGCATAGCACGTGTCGAAGGTGGCCGCTCCGCTCACGCTCGACCAGCTCAACGGCGCTTCGCGCGCCGGGTTCGTCGCGCTGCTCGCCGGCACGTACGAGCACTCGCCGTGGGTCGCTGACCGGTCGTGGCCGAAGCGCCCGTTCGCGACGCTGGCGCAGCTCAAGCGTGCACTCTTCGAGGCCGTTGCCGAGTCGACGCGCGACGAGCAGCTCGCGCTGCTGCGCGCCCACCCCGAACTCGCCGGCAAGGCGATGGCCGCGGGCGAGCTCACGCGCGAGTCGGCGAACGAGCAGGGCAAGGCCGGCCTCACCGGCTGCACGCCCGCCGAGCTGGCGACGATCGCGCGCCTCAACGTCGCCTACCATGACCGCTTCGACTTTCCGTTCATGCTCGCGGTGCGCGGGCCGCGCGGCGACGGCCTCGCGAAGGCCGCGATCATCGCCACCTTCGAGCGCCGCCTCGAGCATCACCCCGACTTCGAGTTCGCCGAGGCGCTGCGCAACGTCCATCGCGTCGCCGAGCTGCGCCTCGGCGATCGCTTCGACGCACCACCGCTGCTCGGCCGCCAGGCCTGGGACTGCGCCGAGCTGCTGGCGCGTCATTCCGACCCGGGCTTCGCCGAGAACCGCCAGCTCACCGTCACCTATCTCACCGACGCGCATCGCGCGTGCGCGGCGCAGATCGCGAGCTGGATGCGCGAGTGCGGCTTCGACGAGGTGACTATCGACGCCGTCGGCAACGTCGTCGGCGTGTACTCGGCGAGCCCTCACCCCAGCCCTCTCCCGCCAGCGGGAGAGGGAGCAACGCCTCGCGCCGGGCGCGGGTCGAAGAGTCTCCTCACCGGGTCGCACTACGACACGGTGAGGAACGGCGGCAAGTACGACGGGCGCCTGGGCATCTTCGTGCCGATGATCGTCGTGCGCGAATTGCACCGAGCCGGTCGGCGCCTTCCGTTCGCGATCGAGGTCGTCGCCTTCGCCGAAGAGGAAGGCCAGCGCTACAAGGCGACCTTCCTCGGCTCCGGCGCGCTCGTCGGCCAGTTCGATGCGAAGTGGTTCGACCAGCGCGATGCCGACGGCGTGACGATGAAAGACGCCATGCGCCACGCCGGCCTGCCGGCGACGCGCGCCGCGATCGCCGCGCTCAGGCGCGACCCGCGCCGCTACCTCGCCTTCGTCGAAGTCCACATCGAGCAGGGTCCGGTGCTGAACGAGCTCGGCCTGCCGCTCGGCGTCGTCACCTCGATCAACGGCGGCCGGCGCTTCGCCGGCGAGGTGCGTGGCATGGCGAGCCATGCCGGTACGACGCCGATGGCGACCCGGCGCGACGCCGCCTCCGCCGTCGCCGAGATCGCCGTCTTTCTCGAACGGCGCGCAGGCGCGGCACCGAACCTCGTCGGCACGATGGGCATGCTCGAAGTGCCGAACGGCTCGACCAACGTCGTCCCCGGGCGATGCAGGTTCACCCTCGACATTCGCGCGACGACCGACCCGATGCGCGACGCCTGCGTCGCCGACGTCGTCGCCGAGGCCGAGGCGATCTGCGCGCGGCGCGGCGTCTCGCTCGCGCTCGAGGAGACGATGAAGGTCGCCGCGTCGCCGTCGGCGCCCGAGTGGCTGGTGCGCTGGGAGTGCGCCGTGGCCGCGCTCGGCCTGCCGGTGCACCGCATGCCGAGCGGCGCAGGCCATGACGCGATGAAGATCGGCGAGCTCCTGCCGCAGGCGATGCTCTTCGTGCGTGGCGAGAACGCCGGCATCAGCCACAACCCGCTCGAATCGACGACTGCCGACGACATGCAACTCCTCATCGAAGCCTTCGCGTCGTTCGCCGATGCGCTCGCGGCCGAGCAGGACAAGATCGCCGGCGAGGCGCAACTGCCATGAGCCGCGACGACGCGCAACTCGACGCCTGGATCGACGCCCACTTCGACGAGGAGGTCACTTTCCTGCAGGCGCTCGTGCGCGTGCCCACCGACACGCCGCCGGGCGACAACGCGCCGCATGCCGAGGTGACCGCAGGACTGCTCGAAGGCTTCGGTTTCGCGGTCGATCGCTATCCGGTGCCGACCGCGCTCGTGAAGGAGCACGGCCTCGCCTCGATCACCAACCTCGTCGTGCGGCGTCACTACGGCGAAGGGCCGACGATCGCGCTCAACGCCCACGGCGACGTCGTCCCGCCGGGCGAAGGCTGGTCCCACGATCCCTACGGCGGCGAGGTCGAAGGCGGCAAGCTCTACGGCCGCGCCGCGGCGGTCAGCAAGAGCGATTTCGCGACCTACGCCTTCGCGGTGCGCGCGCTCGAAGCGCTGCAGGCGCCGCTGCGGGGCGCAGTGGAACTGCATTTCACCTACGACGAGGAGTTCGGCGGCGAGCTGGGGCCCGGTTTCCTGCTGCGACAGGGCTTGACGCGGCCGGATTTCGTGCTCGCTG
>JAYVVB010000351.1:0-4668 GCA_043787455.1 Rhizobacter sp. | reverse complement strand
GTTCGAGGTGAGCAGCATCACGTCGCCGTCGACGGTCGCGTAGCCCTGTTTCAGCGCGTCGATTGCCAGCTCTTGCAGCTCGCCGTCGAAGCCCTCGGTGGGGCGCGGCATGTTCTGCGGCTGGAAAATGCGCCCGGCCCAGCGCGCGGTGCGCAGCGCACCGGCGAACTGCAAGGTGTTGCGCAGACGGCCGTCGGCGCTCGTGGCCTTCACCAGCGCCTGGTACTTGGCGGTGCTGGTCTTCGTGGCTTCGAGCCGAATGCTGATGAGCAGCTTCACGCCCTCGGGCAGCTCGGGGTCTTCGAGCCGGCGGCGCAGCGTGTCTGCCTTCATGTCGGGCAGGTCCACCCCGTACTCGGCGAGGATGAACGCGAGCAGGTCGTCGCGCTTGCTGGGCGCGCTGACCAGGCCGTCGGTTGCGACTTGCGTCTCGCGCTTCAGGCGGGCCTTCTCGATGTCGGTGGCGGCAATGGCAGCGCGCGCCAGGTCCAGGTCGACCTGGAACCCACGATCGTTGATGCGCTGGTCGAGGCGCCACAGCGCCAGCTCGGCGCCGCCAGGGGTGCCTGGCTCGGGTTTGTAGTTCCACTTCGGCAGCGCCTTGTGGATCGCGCGCATCGACACGATGTCTTGCCGGCTGTAGGCGAGGAACTCGGCCCACTCGGCCGGGTGCGTCTTGTGCGTGGCGCGGCGCAGCTTGCTGTTGACCGGGCGCGGCTTGCAGAAGAGCTGGATCAGCTCGCCGCCGCGCTTGTCTTTCAGGTCGCTCTCTTCAAGGCCCATGATCGGGCCGATCTTGCCGAGCGCGCCGGGCAGGCCGTGCGCGAGCGCCTGCACCATTGTGTCGCGCCACCGCTCGGGCGGCACGTCGAGGCCCCAGCAGTGACGGATCAGCGCGCGGTCGAAGGCGCTGTTGTGGGCGACGATCTCAAGGTCGGGCCATTTCAACAGGTACAAGCGGATCAGCGCGAGCGGATGTGTGCCGAGCGGAGCGGTACAGTCGTAGACCGTCGGCTTCTCGTCCTCTAGCGCCCACTGCGCGACCGTGATCTCGGTGCTCGGGTGCTCGGCGTAGCGGTGCGTGCCTGCGCTCTTCAGGTCGCACTCGCTGTAGGTCTCGCAGTCGAAGTAGAGGGCGGTCACGCAGCTTCCTTCAGCGCTGCCTCTCTTTGCCTCGCGCGGTATCTCTGCTGTGCAAGGCGGACGCGCTCCTTCCTGGCGATTTCCTTCGGGGTCACTATTGCCTCTTTAAGCTCGCGGCCGAGGCGGTGCAGCGCGAGCTGCTGGCGCTTCAGTTCGAGCAGCTCGGGGGTCAGATCGGTGACGGGGAGACCGAGGTAACTCGCCACGCGCGACGGAGGCAAGCTCTGTTGGGTCTTGGCGCAATGCTTGCGCGAAAACGCCAACACCTTCTCCCGGTTTGCGGCTTTCCATTCTTTGTTTTTGGCGCTTATCTTGGAGGAGTTCCGTTCGTAGTAGCTCCGATCTTTCGCTTTGCGCTTTTCCGGGTTCGCCTTGTTCCACGCACGCTTGTTGGATGCTAGGACGGCCTTCCGCTCCGGCGTCTTGTTCTTGGCCAAGATTTTCTCGCGGTTCGCATCGCGGTAGGCCTTGACCTGCGCGCGCCGCGCCTCGCGATTTGCTTGGTACCGTTCTTTGGCGGCCTGACGCAGCCGTTCGCGGTTGGCTTCATCCCAGCGTTGTCTAGCAGGGCTCTTGACCACGATCAGCTCGCGTCGCCCGCAATCAGCATCTGGCCCAGCTCGGTCATCTTGACCTGCGAGCCGGCGGCCTTTTGCATGTCGATGTTCAGGCGCGTGGCCTTGATCTCGGCGTTCAGCAGGTTGCACATGCCGTCGGTCACGGCGACCGCTGCGGCGGCGTCGGTGGCGCTGATCTCTTTTCGGACCAGCGCGAGCAGCACGTTGGACAGGACCGAGCGCGCGTCGCCAGCGGTGCGGACGACGGGGGTATTCTTCAGGGCTTCGAGGGCGGTGGATGATGGCTTCATGGTGTAGGTCTCACGTTGGTTGGGTAAGTCCCGCCACTTCATCACCTTGCCCGTGAACAGGGGGCCGTCGGGTGCGAGCAGGGCGCCGAAGCGCCGAGCCAGGTGAAGCAGGTTCCCTCGCGGGCGGGGTGTCGTGGGTTGGAGTAACGGCCCTAGAGATCGGGTCAGGCGAAGCCGGTGGGGCGGGCGACGGCGCGGGTGGCGGCCATCAGGCCCTGCTGCAGGTGGGTGGCGGCGATGCCGAGCCAACGCTTGTCGACATCGGGCCGCTCGGCGATCTCGGCGACCATCGCGCCCAGGCCGTCGCCGAACTTCTTGATGGCGTTGACGAGTTCGATCTCGTCGGCGCTGAGCGTGCGGTAGCCCTTGATGGGTTGCTCGATCACGTCGACGCTGGCGCCGGCTCGCGCAGCGGCTTCGAGGATGGCGCTGGCGCCGGCCACGGTTTCGGAATTGATGTGCATGGTCTTGTCTCGTGTCGGGTGAAAAAAGAGGGCGGCCACCGAGGTAGAGCGTGGTCGGTGTCGCGGGCTAGGCCCTAGAACCGCCCCCGAGAAACGTCAGGCGAACTCGGCGGCGTCGGCGCCGTCGGTCACTTCCTCGAACTCGTCGCTATCGGCCGGGCGGCCCGCCGCGAACGCGTCGCCGTCCTTGTAGAACTGGACGCCACGAAGCTGTGCGTTGATGCGCTTGCCGTAGTTGTTGTCCTGCGCCCAAAGGTCGATGGACACGTTGACGTAGCACCCGGCGTAGGGCTTGCCGTCGCGCTCGGTCAGCGGGCTCTTGTCAGCGCCGATGACGGTCGGGCGGGCCGACTCTTGCGCGGCGGCGCTGATGAACAGGTTGCCGGCCACGCCGTCGTACTGGGCCTTTGTGTCGCCGTCGTGCAGCGCGAGCTTGTCACTCTTGTCGAGCGACTTGTAGACCTCGCCGGCCTTGGCGGCCCACTTCTCTTTGGCGACGGCCTGCATTTTCGCCTTGACCTCAGCGAGCTGCGGGTGGTCGGTGCCGAGGATCAGCATGGCGCTGTAGCGCGGCTTGCCCTCGCCGGCCACGGTGGTCGGCTCGAACAAGTTGGGAAAGGCCAGGCGCACGTTCTTGAGCAGCAGGCGGCCGGTGGGGGTTGCGGTGGTCATAGCGGTTTGCCTTTCAAGCAAAGTCAAGGGAAGGATCGGCCGTGACAGCGTCGAAGTCATCCACCGCTGCTGTCACGGCCAGGGCCGGGCGGGGATCGTTTGCGGGTGCGACGTGCTTCTTGCCGTCGCTCTGTGTGACAAGCTCTTGCAGGCTCTTCCACTGGCGCGGGCCGATGGTCTTGGCCTTGGCCAGCTTCTCGGCCGTGGTCGGCGAGATCAACTTCAGGTCGTACATTTCCTCGACCTTTAGGCGCATCGCTTTCAGCGTGGTCTCGGCCTGCTCGGCGCTGGCCCAGGCGCGGTTACCGCGCTTGCCGGCGACCAGCTTGAACCCGGGCACCTCGGACCCGGCCAGCAGCCGCGCCTCGACCTCGGCGCGCACCGCCTTCAGGTAGTCCTCGATCAGGTCGGCCTTGCCCAGCACCTTGGAAAGCCAGGCGCTGTCGGACTGTTTCGCGGTCTCGGCCGGCTGGAGGCCGTCGAACTCGTCGGGGCTGGCCGGCGCGGTCTCGAACACGGTCAGCGCGGCGGTGTCGCGCAGGGCGTTGCATGTGGCCTTGGCGCGGCAGAACTTGCAGCTCTTCTCGTTGGGCCGCAGGTAGATCGCTTCCCACTCGCGCTGCGAGAGCTTCGAGCGCATGAGCACAGCGCCCTGCTGCTCACCGGCAGCGCGCTTCGCTTCACCAAAGCCCCAGGCCTCAAGCTCGGCGACGGTGCAGGTCCACTCGCTCGGCACGGCCTTGATGCGGGGCTGGTCGATGGCCAGGCGCACGGTGGTGGGCTCTTCGCCCATGCCGCGCACGATGGCCAGCGCGCCGAGGGCGTAGAGCTTCATCTGCGGGTTGTCTTCGGCCGCCACCTCGACGCCCATGCCGTGCTTGTAGTCGCGCACGATCAGTTCGTCACCGCGCAGGCCGATGATGTCGCTGGTGCCCCAGGCGCGGCCCTTCTCGACCCCGAGGTAGCCGTGGTAGTACACGCGCTGCTCGGACAGCAGGAAGCCGTCGGCGACGCTGGCCTTGATGTTGACGACGGCGGTCTGCACCGCCTCGGCCATGTCGGCGGTGACTTCCCAGGTCGACATGCCGACCGGGATGCGCCGGCCCAGGTAGGCCTGCGCGGGACGGTCGTTGTCGATGCACCAGCCGAGCAGCGTGTGCGCGGCGGTGCCCTCGTCGGCGTACTTGCTGCCGCGATCCGGCATGCCGGCCGAGAGGGCCCGCCGCCCGGGGCAGAGAGTGTCGGCCTCGAAATTCGAGGCGCTGAACTCGCTGTGTTCGGCGGGTGCGGTCACTTGTGCGCCCTCCGGTTCGCCTTGACGTTGCGCGCCTTGCAAGCGGCCCGGCGCCCCTTGGCGATGCCGGTGTCCCGGTGTGCGCGCTTGCCGCCGTGGCCGCGCGACTTGTAGCCGCCGGCCAGCGTCTTTGCGGCCTGCATCGCGCCGTAGCCGGCGCTCATCGCGCCGACCATCAGCGCGATCAGCGCCTGGGAGCGGTGGAAAGGGCCCGTCGCTCTCATCAC
>JAYVVB010000350.1:0-8598 GCA_043787455.1 Rhizobacter sp. | reverse complement strand
GCAGATCGCGGCGCAGGTCGAGAACGCGACCATCGTGTTCATCGTCTGCGACCGCGGCGATCGCTACCTTTCGACCGGCGTTTTCCCGGCATGAGCTTCGAGGTCACGTTTTGTTCAAACTGCGCGACCCGGCTCGCGCCGATCTCGCAGAGCGAAGACGGCGGCGACAAGATCCGTCAGCGCTGCCCGGCCTGCGGCTGGACCCACTGGAACAACCCGACGCCGGTGCTCGCCGCGGTGATCGAGTGCGTCGATCGCGACGGTCAGGTCTTGCTGGCGAGGAACGCCGCCTGGCCGGGCAAGTTCTTCGGCCTCATCACCGGCTTCATGGAAGCGGGCGAGACGCCCGAGGAAGGGATCGCGAGAGAGGTCGGCGAAGAGACTTCGCTCACGGTCGATTCGCTCTCGCTGATCGGCGTGTACGAGTTCCTGCGCATGAATCAGGTCATCATCGCCTACCACGCGAAGGCGCGCGGCGAGATCGTGCTGTCGTCCGAGCTCGTCGACTACCGGACCGTGGCGCCCGAGCGCGTCAAGTGCTGGCCGGCCGGCACCGGCCGGGCGCTCGCCGACTGGCTGGTGTCGCGCGGCATCGAGCCGCAGTGGCTCGAGCTGCCGCCGGGCAAGCGGGCAACCGAAATCGACGTGGACTGACGAAGCGATGGAAGCGAACAAGGAAATCGATACCCGCGGCATGAACTGCCCGCTGCCGATCCTGAAGGCCAAGAAGGCGCTCGCCGACATGTCGACGGGCGACGTGCTCAAGGTCGTCGCGACCGATCCGGGCTCGGTGCGCGACTTCCAGGCGTTCGCGCGCCAGACCGGAAACGAGCTCGTCGAGCAGACCAGCGCCAACGACGAGTTCGTTCACTTTCTGCGCCGACGCTAGAGGGCGCGCGGCGCGCGACGCTCAGAGCGCGAGCGACTTCAGGTAGGCGCGAAAGTCGGGACCCAGCTCGGCATTGGCGAGCGCGAGCTCGACGTTGGCCTGCAGGAAGCCTTCCTTGCTGCCGCAGTCGTATCGCTTTCCGGTGTAGCGATAGGCGTAGACCTTTTCGCTCTTGAGCAGGCCGGCGATGCCGTCGGTGAGCTGGATCTCGCCGCCGACACCGCGCGGCTGCTTCGCGATCTCCTCGAACACGCGCGGCGTGAGGATGTAGCGACCGGCGACGCCGAGCCGCGATGGCGCAGCGTCGGGCGCGGGCTTCTCGACGATCTTCTCGATGTCGACGAGCCGGTCGCCGACCGCCTTGCCGGCGACGATGCCATAGCGGCGCGTGTGCTCGGCCGGCACTTCCTGCACCGCGACGATCGACGCCTGGCGCTCGTCGAACTGCTCGACCATCTGCGCCAGGATCGGCGGCGTGCCGATCATCAGGTCGTCGGGCAGGATCACGGCGAACGCGTGATCGCCCACGACCTGACGGCCGCAGAGCACGGCGTGGCCGAGGCCGAGGGCCTGCGGCTGGCGCACGAAGACGCACTCCATGTCGTCGGGCTTGACGGCGCGCACGATGGCGAGCAGCTCGTCCTTGTGCGCCTTGATCAGCGCGTCCTCGAGCTCGAAGGTGAGGTCGAAATGGTCCTCGATCACGCGCTTGTGGCGGCTCGTGACGAAGACCATCTCGCGCACGCCCGCGGCATAGGCCTCCTCGACGGCGTACTGCATCAGCGGCTTGTCGACGATCGGCAGCATCTCCTTGGGCAGCGCCTTGGTCGCGGGCAGGAAGCGGGTGCCCAGACCGGCCACCGGAAAGATCGCGTGTCGCACCAACATCTCTTTACAATCCTTGGAAGTCTTCTTGATTCTTGCATGCAAGGTCGACTCAGCAGGCAACAAGGAACAGCTCCGTGGACCTGCTCGTCATCGATCCGATCGACGCCGAAGTCGTGCATTGGCTGGCCTCGCGCCACCGGCTCCGCTTCGCGCCCGAGCTGGCCTTTTCGCCTCGCGAATTCCGTGCCGCTCTCTACAACGTACGCGCGGCGATCATCCCGTCCTCGGTCAGCGTCGACGCGCAGACGCTCGACTTCGCGCCGGTCCTGCGCGCCATCGGCCGGGTCAGCGCCGGCTCAGAGAACCTCGACCTCGCAGCCTGCGATCGGCGCCAGGTCGAGGTCGTGCGCAGCGTCACCGCCAGCGCGCGCGCCGAAGCCGAGTTCGTCATCGGCGCGATGCTTTCGCTGCTGCGCCGCGTCCCGGTGCGCGCGGCCGACGGCTCGATCGCCGGACGCGAGCTCGGCGGCGCAACGATCGGCCTCGTCGGCATGCCGCCCGCGGCGCGCATCATCGCCCAGCTGCTCACCACGTTCGATGTCCACATCCTCGGCTACGACCCGTCGCTGCACGTCAGCGATCGCGCCTGGGCGCAATGGCAGGTCGCGCATTCGAGCCTGCGCGAGCTGGTCGAGTGCTCCGACGTCGTCTGCGTCCAGCTCGACTACTTCAGCCGTTACCATGGCCTCATCGGCGACCGGTTCCTGCGCCACTGCAAGCCGAACCAGGTGATCGTGAGCACGGCGCACTCGGGCCTGTTCGACGAGGTCGCGCTGGCGACGGCGCTGAAGAGCGGGCGCGTTGCCGCGGCCTGGCTCGACAGCGTCGAGCCGGGGGCGCTCGACCCGGAGCGGCCGCTGCACGGCATCGAGACGCTGCAGGTCACGCCGCGCGTCGCGACGACGACGCGCGAATCGCGCCAGCGCAGCGCCTGGGCGGTCGCGCGCCGGATCGACGAGCTGCTGACGTCGCCTTCGTCTGGCGCGGGCGACTTCAGCTCGACAGTTCCAGGCGCGCTCGCTGATCTCGAAGCCGACTGACGGTCGCCGCGAAGTCGGCGAGGCGCTTGCGCTCCTGATCCACCACCGCAGCCGGAGCACGACCGACGAAGCTTTCGTTGCCGAGCTTGGCGTTGGCCTTGGTCACTTCGCCATCGATCCGGTCGATTTCCTTGGTCAGGCGAGCGACCTCGGCAGCACGATCGATTTCGATGTGCAGGGCGATCCGGGTCGCGCCGGCGACGGCCACAGGCGCGTCGCGCGTGGCGGCAGCAAAGCCGGCATCGTCGACGAGCCTCACTTCGGACACCTGGGCGAGCGATTGCAACAAGGGCATCGCTTCCTCGATGAATGCTGCGTTTCCGGTGGCATACAACGGCACGCGCTTGCCCGGCTGCAGGCTCAACTGGCTGCGCAGGATGCGGCAGCTGCCGACGATCGCCTTGAGCTTGGCCATCCACGCGTCGGCATTCGCATCGATGCGTTCCAGCTGCGCCTTCGGATATGTCGCGACGACGATGCCGTGCGCGTCGTCGGCGGGCTTTCGGCCGGCGACGGGCGCCACACGCTCCCACAGCTCGGCGGTGATGAAGGGCGTTATCGGATGCAACAGGCGCAGCACCGTTTCGAGCACGCGCAGCAGGGTGCGTCGCGTGGCCCGCTGCTCGGCTTCGTTCGCCGAGCGCAATTGCACCTTGGCGACTTCGATGTACCAGTCGCAATACTCGTCCCAGACGAACGAGTAGATCGCCTGCGCGACCGCGTCGAGCCGGTATTCGGCAAAGCCCTGTTCGACGGCCGCCTCCACGCGTTGCAGCTCGCCCGTGATCCAGCGATCCGCCTGCGAGAAGACGAGGTATTTGTGGAACGGCTGCCCGGGCGCGCACTCGGCCTTGGTGTGCTCGGCGAGGCCGCAGTCCTTGCCCTCGCTGTTCATGAGCACGAAGTTGGTCGCGTTCCAGAGCTTGTTGCAGAAGTTGCGATAGCCCTCGCAGCGCTTCGAGTCGAAGTTGACGTTGCGGCCGAGGCTCGCGAGCGAGCAGAAGGTGAAGCGCAGCGCGTCGGCGCCGAAGCCGGGGATGCCGTTCGGAAACTCCGCGGCGGTGTCGGCGCGCACGCGCGGCGCCGTTTCCGGGCGGCGCAGCCCGGTCGAGCGTTTCTCGAGCAGCGGCTCGAGGGCGATGCCGTCGATGAGGTCGACCGGGTCGAGCACGTTGCCTTCCGACTTGCTCATCCGCTTGCCCTGCGCGTCGCGCACCAGGCCGTGGATGTAGACGTCGCGAAACGGCACCTTGCCGGTGAAGTGCAAGGTCATCATGATCATCCGGGCGACCCAGAAGAAGATGATGTCGTAGCCGGTGACGAGCACCGACGAGGGCAGGAATAGCTCGAGCTCCTCGGTCTTCTTCGGCCAGCCGAGCGACGAGAACGGCACCAGCGCCGACGAGTACCAGGTGTCGAGCACGTCGGGGTCTCGGGCGAGCACCCCGGAGTAGCCAGCGGCCTCGGCCTTCGCCCGCGCCTCGTGTTCGCTCCGCGCGACGAAGATCGTGCCGTCGTCGCCGTACCAGGCGGGGATCTGATGGCCCCACCAGAGCTGGCGCGAAATGCACCAGTCCTGGATGTTGCCCATCCACTGGTCGTAGGTGTTGACCCATTGCGCCGGATAGAACTTCACCGCGCCGGTGTCGACGGCCTCGATCGCCTTGGCCGCGATCGACGTGCCGTCCTTGCCGGGCTTGGTCATCGCGACGAACCACTGGTCGGTGAGCATCGGCTCGACCACCTGGCCGGTGCGCACGCAGACCGGCACGGCGTGCTTGTGCGGCACCGCCTTCTCGAGCGAGCCCTGCGCCTCGAGGTCGCGCAGCACGGCCTTGCGCGCGTCGTAGCGATCGAGGCCGCGGTAGGCAGCCGGTCCGTTGTCGTTGATCTTCGCGTCGAGGGTGAAGATCGTGATCAGCGGCAGGCCGTGGCGCATCGCGACCTGGTAGTCGTTGAAGTCGTGCGCGCCGGTGATCTTGACGCAGCCGGAGCCGAAGTCCTTGTCGACGTAGGCGTCGGCGATCACCGGGATCTTGCGGTCGCAGAGCGGCAGGTCGACGAGCTTGCCGACCAGATGCCGGTAGCGCTCGTCGTCCGGGTGCACGGCGAGCGCGCCGTCGGCGAGCATGGTCTCGGGCCGCGTCGTCGCGATGTGCAGGCCCTTCATCGGCACGCCGTCCGCGCCAGGCAGCGGGCCGTCGCTGAACGGATAGAGGATGTGCCACATCGTCCCGTCGCGCTCCTCGTTCTCGACCTCGAGGTCGGACACGGCCGAGCGCAGCACCGGGTCCCAGTTGACGAGCCGCTTGCCGCGGTAGATGAGGCCTTCGTCGAAGAGCGAGCAGAAGGTGTCGGTGACGACGGCCGAGAGCTTCTCGTCCATCGTGAAGTACTCGTACTTCCAGCTCACCGAGTCGCCCATGCGGCGCATCTGGCGCGTGATCGTCGAGCCGCTCGTCTCCTTCCAGTCCCAGACCTGGGCGATGAAGTTCTTGCGGCCGAGATCATGGCGGTTGAGGCCCGCTTCCTGGAGTTGGCGCTCGACCACGATCTGGGTCGCGATGCCGGCGTGGTCGGTGCCCGGCACCCAGAGCGTATTCGCGCCCTTCATGCGCTCGTGGCGCACGAGCGCGTCCATGATCGTGTGCTGGAACGCGTGCCCCATGTGCAGCGTGCCGGTGACGTTGGGCGGCGGCAGCTGGATCGCGAACGAGGGCTTCGCCGGGTCGAGCGTCGGCTCGTAGACGCCGCTCTCTTCCCAGAGCGGCCCCCAGTGCTCCTCGATCGCGGCGGGGTCGAAGGACTTGGCGAGCTCGCTCATCGATCCGCGAAGAGGATTCCGGCGTTCGGCGCCGTGGACGCGTCGCCGAGGAGGAAGAGCGAATACACACGGCCCGAAGCGAGCGTCTGGCTGGTCAGGCGTGACAGCACGATGACGCCAGAGCTCGCCTGGATCGTCGACAGCGCCGCGCTCGCGGGCACCAGCGAATAGTCCGACGCCGAGCCGAAGGCGATGCTGTCGGCGAGCACGCCGTTGTCGACCGACAGGATGACCGTCCCGGTCGTGCCGTTGAGGCCGTGGACGATGCGCAGCTTGACCGGCCGCGCCGTGCTCGACGACACCGTGTTGTTGTCGGCGAGCAGTCTGACCGTCGGCGCCGTGCCGGTGAGGAGCACGGTGACGTCGGCACCGGGCGCGGCGGTGAGCGGCACTACCGGCGCGATCGTCGCGCCATTGACCTTCACCGTCAACGGGCCCGCGGCGACGAGCTTGTACTGGCCGACACCCGGCGTCGCGAGGCTGGCCGCGACGGCCGTGCCGTTGACGTCGATGCTGACCAGACTCGACGGCGACAGACTGGCCGCGACACGCACCCGTGCCGACGTCGTGAGGGCCTGCGCGAGGGCGCCCTGCTGGTCGAGGACCAGGCCATTGACGAGAAAACCGCCGGCCGTGCGCACGAGGATGACGGTGACGATGCGCTTTTCCGACAGCACGAGCGACGGGATGTCCAGGCGCAGGTCGGTCTTGTCGCCGGGCGCCGTGACGCACACGTGGTACGTCGTCGTCGCCGACGACGAGAGCTGCGTATAGGCCGGCTGCAGGCCGCCGACATTGGCCGCGAACGCGGCAGCACCGGACGACGCCAGGGTCGAGCACGCGCCGGTCACCACATAGACGTCGAGGTTGCCGGCGTCGGCCGACGCGGCGTTGAAGATGCGCAGCTTGGCGTTGCCGCTCGACGGCTCGCTTTCCTCGTCGGAGAGCACCGCCGCATTGAGGGATCCGGCGCTCGAGTAGGCGACGACGGTCTGGAAGTCCTTCTTGCCGAGCGAAGTGCTGGTGGAGACGAGCGTGGCGCCGCCTGTGGCGTGCACGTCGAGCGTGTAGTTGCCGTTCTTGACGTCGCCGAAGCCGCTGCCGGAGAGCGGGGTCACGCCGGTGACGACGGCGCTGTTCGCGGCGAACAGGTCGAGCGATGCGAAGTCGCTGGTCGCATTGACGAGGCGAAGATGGCCGGAGTCGCTCGGCAGCGAGCCGCCGCCGCAAGCGCCGAGCAGTGCCGCGAAGGCGAGAGAAAGGATGCGGGTGGTCGTGGTCATGTCGGTTGCTCGTCGTTCACATCAGCAGGTGCTCGCCCGCGTTGTCTCCGCCGAGGATCACGTAGTTCACCTTGCGGATGTCGGCGAGCGTGGTGCCGCCGGCATAGGAAATGGAGCTCTGCACGTCCTCTCGCATCTCGCGCAGCGTGTCGGCGAGCTTGCCCTTGATCGGCTCGAGGATGCGCTTGCCCTCGACGTGCTTGTACTCGCCCTTGTTGAAGTCCGAGGCCGAGCCGTAGTACTCCTTGAAGAGCTTGCCGTCGACCTCGACCGTCTTCCCCGGCGACTCGACGTGGCCGGCGAAGAGCGAGCCGATCATCACCATGCCGGCGCCGAAGCGAATGCTCTTGGCGATGTCGCCGTGATCGCGGATGCCGCCGTCGGCGATGATCGGCTTGGTCGCGACACGGGCGCACCACTTGAGCGCCGAGAGCTGCCAGCCGCCTGTGCCGAAGCCGGTCTTGAGCTTGGTGATGCAGACCTTGCCCGGGCCGACGCCGACCTTGGTCGCATCGGCGCCCCAGTTCTCGAGGTCGATCACGGCCTCGGGCGTGGCGACGTTGCCGGCGATGACGAAGGCCTGCGGCAGCTTCGCCTTGATGTGGTCGATCATCCGGTGCACGGTGTCGGCGTAGCCGTGGGCGATGTCGATCGTCACGTAGTCGGCGCCGACGCCGTCGCTCGCCAGGCGATCGATCACTTCGTAGTCCCCGTTCTTCACACCCGAGCTGATCGAGACGTAGAGATTCTTCTCGCGCATGCGCCGGGCGAAGGCGACGTTGTCGACGTCGAAGCGGTGCATCACGTAGAAATAGCCGTTCGCCGCCAGCCACTCGACGATCGGCTCGTCGACCACGGTCTTCATGTTCGCGGGAACGACCGGCAGCTCGAAACGCCGCGGCCCGAACTCGACCTGCGGGTCGCACTCGGAGCGGCTCTCGACGCGGCACTTGCGCGGCAGCAGCAGGACGTTGTCGTAGTCGAAGATTTCCATGGCGAGGGGGCATTCTATTCAGCGCCTTCCCGGGTCATCGTCGCGGCGTCGGTCGTCCGCTCGGCGAGGCGGGACAATAGGACGATGCCCGCTTCCGAACGTCCCGCATCGCGCCTGCTCGAAGGCCTGAACCCCGAACAGCTCGCTGCCGTTACCCTGCCGCCCGAGCCGGCCCTGATCCTCGCCGGCGCCGGCTCCGGCAAGACGCGGGTGTTGACGACGCGAATCGCCTGGCTGATCCAGACCGGCCAGTTGTCGCCCGGCGGAGTCCTCGCCGTCACCTTCACCAACAAGGCAGCGAAGGAGATGCTGACGCGTCTCGACGCGATGCTCGCGATCCCCGTGCGCGGCATGTGGGTCGGCACTTTCCACGGCCTGTGCAACCGGTTCCTGCGCGCACACTGGAAGCTCGCCGCCCTGCCGCAGGGCTTCCAGATCCTCGACTCCAGCGACCAGCTGTCGGCCGTCAAGCGCGTCATGAAGGCGATGAACCTCGACGAGGAACGCCACGTCCCGAAGCAGGTGACGTGGGCCATCGCCGCGGCCAAGGACAACGGCCTGCGCGCCAAGGACATCGAGGTGAAGGACGAGCAGAGCCGCGTCCTGGCCCAGGTCTACGACACCTACGACGCGCAGTGCCAGAGGGAAGGTGTCGTCGACTTCGCCGAGCTGATGCTGCG
>JAYVVB010000349.1:0-3850 GCA_043787455.1 Rhizobacter sp. | reverse complement strand
CTCGGCCGCGCTCGTCGAGGAGCTGCGTCCACCGGTCGTGAGCTTCCATTTCGGTCTGCCCGAACACGCCCTGCTGGATCGGGTGCGCGCGAGCGGCGCGCGCATCCTGGCCAGCGCGACGTCGGTCGAGGAAGCGCGCTGGCTCGAGGCGCGCGGCGTCGACGCTGTCATTGCGCAAGGGCTCGAGGCCGGCGGGCACCGCGGCCACTTTCTCTCCGACGACCTGACGCGCCAGCTCGGCACTTTCGCGCTGCTGCCGCAGATCGTCGCGGCGGTGCGCGTGCCGGTGATCGCGGCAGGCGGCATCGCCGACGCGGCTGGCGTCGCCTCGGCGCTCGGCCTCGGCGCGGCGATGGTGCAGGTCGGCACGGCCTACCTGCGCTGCCCCGAGGCGACGACCAGCGCCGTGCACCGACGCGCCCTGGCCGACTCGACGGCGCGGCCCACAGCCCTGACGCGGCTCTTCACGGGCCGGCCGGCGCGCGGCATCGTCAACCGGCTGATGCGCGAGGTGGCCGACGACGCGGCGCCGGCGTTCCCGCTGGCCACCACGGCGATCGCACCCTTGCGCGCGGCCGCGGAAGCGCACGACAACGGCGACTTCTCGCCGCTCTGGAGCGGCCAGAACGCGAGTGGCTGCCGCGAGTTGCCGGCGGCGGAGATCACGCGTGGCCTCGCCGGGGTCTGAGCCGAAGCCATCGGCGTCTGCGGCGACCGAGGCGCTGCGCAAGCGCGCCGCGCGCCTGCGCGAGGAGCTGGAGCGCCACGCCCACGCCTACTACGTGCTCGACGCGCCGAAGATCCCCGACTCCGACTACGACGCGCTGTTCCAGGAGCTCCAAGCGATCGAGGCCGAGCATCCCGATCTGGTCACGTCCGACTCGCCGACGCAGCGCGTGATCGGCGCGGTGCTCGAGGGCCTGCAGCCGGTGAGCCACACGGTGCCGATGCTCTCGATCAACACCGAGACCGACACGACCGCCGCCGGCGCGGAGAAGTTCGATGCGCGCGTCCGCCGGGCGCTCGGTCTCGGCGAAGACGCCGCGCCCGTCATCTACGGCGCCGAGATGAAGTTCGACGGCCTGGCGATCAATCTGCGCTACGAAGCGGGCCAGCTCGTGCAGGCCGCGACGCGCGGTGACGGCGAGACCGGCGAGGACGTGACGCACACCGTGCGCACTATCAAGGCCGTGCCGAAGCAGCTCAAGAGCGTGACCGCGCCGGTGCTCGAAGTGCGCGGCGAGGTTTTCATGCGCCTCGACGACTTCGCGGCGCTGAACGAGCGGCAGAGGAAGCTCATCGAGGGCGGGGCGAAGAACGAGAAGGTCTTCGTCAACCCGCGCAACGCCGCGGCGGGCGTCGTGCGCCAGCTCGACGCCAAGAACGCGGCGAAGCGGCCCTTGAGCTTCTTCGCGTACGGCCTCGGCGACGTGCAGGGCTGGACCGTGCCGCCGACGCAAACGAAGCTGCTCGACGCCTTCGACGCGATGGGCCTGCCCGCGAGCCCGATGCACAGGCCGGTCGAAGGCGCGGCCGGCCTGATCGAATTCCACGCCGCGATTGCGGCGCAGCGCGCCAGACTGCCCTACGAGATCGACGGCGTCGTCTACAAGGTCGACTCGCGCGAGCTCCAGGACAAGCTCGGCTTCAAGTCGCGCGAGCCGCGCTGGGCGGTTGCGCAGAAGTACCCGGCGCAGGAGAAGACGACGCGCCTCAACGACATCGACATCCAGGTCGGCCGCACCGGAAAGCTCACTCCGGTCGCCAAGCTCGAGCCGGTCTTCGTCGGCGGCACGACGGTGTCGAACGCGACGCTGCACAACCTGTTCGAGGTGCGAAGAAAGGGCGTGCGCATCGGCGACACGGTGATCGTGCGCCGTGCCGGCGACGTCATTCCCGAGGTCGTCGGCCGCGTGCCCGCGAAGCGCAAGCCCTACGTGCCGAACTTTCGCATGCCGCACGAGTGCCCGATGTGCGGCAGCAGCGTCGCGCGCGAAAAGGGCGGCGTCGACCACCGCTGCACCGGCGGCCTCTTCTGCGGCGCGCAGCGCAAGTTCGCGATCCTCCATTTCGCGGGCCGGCGCGCGCTCGACATCGAGGGCCTCGGCGACAAGGTCGTCGACCAGCTCGTCGACACCGGCCTCGTCGGCTCGTTGCCCGACCTCTACGCGCTGACCAAGGAGACGCTCGAAGGCCTCGAGCGCATGGGCGACAAGAGCGCGGCCAATCTCCTCGCGACCATCGAGCGGAGCAAGAAGACGACGCTGGCGCGCTTCCTCTACGGCCTGGGCATCCGCCACGTCGGCGAGACGACGGCCAAGGACCTGGCGCGCCACTTCGGCGGCATCGAGCGACTGCGTCGCGCCGATCTGGTGCAGCTGCTCGAGGTGCCCGACGTGGGCCCCATCGTCGCCCAGAGCATCCATGCTTTCTTCGCGGAAGAGCATAACCAGCAGGTCATCGACGCGTTGCTGAAGGCCGGCTTCGAGTGGCCCGAGAGCGACGGCGTGGCCGAGGCCGTGCCGCGGCCGTTCGCCGGCAGGACCTTCGTCCTCACCGGCACGCTGCCGACGCTGACGCGCGACGACGCCAAGGAAATGATCGAGTCGCTCGGCGGCAAAGTCGCGGGCTCGGTCTCGAAGAAGACCGACTGGGTCGTCGCCGGCAGCGACGCCGGCTCGAAGCTCGACAAGGCGCAGTCGCTCGGCGTCGCCTTCCTCGATGAAGCAGGGTTGCTCGCGCTGCTCGACGGGAAGGGCGGGTGAGCGAAAGCAGCGGCGACTGGCTCGCCCGCGCCCGCGCTGCCGCGGACATGCCGCCACTGCGGCCGCGCGATCTGCTGCATCTGGATGTCGATGCGCGCTCCGTGCTCGTCGGCTCGATCGAGCGTGCGACGGCTGAGCGAATGGTCGACGCGGGATTGCCGCTGCGTCGCGTGCGCTTCGGCAACGCCGATGCGGAGGTCGAGGCGGCGAGAGGCGATGCGGCGGACGAAGGCTGGCAGGTCGACGCGCCCGCCGTGCCGTCGCTGGCGGCGATCGCCGCGTGGCTGCGCGACGCCGGCCTCGCCGGGCGCTGGCGCGACGAGCTGCTCGCAGTCGTCGACGCCGAGGAGCGCGCGGTCGCGGTAGCCGAGCGCAGCGTCGTGCGCGTCCTCGGCCTCACGACCTACGCCGTGCACCTCGTCGGCTTCGCCGCCGCCGGCCGCCGCGTCTGGGTCCAGCAGCGCGCTTTCGACAAGGCGACCGACCCGGGCCAGTGGGACACGCTGATGGGCGGCCAGGTCGCGGCCGGCGAGACGGTCGAGTCCGCGCTCGCGCGCGAGACCTGGGAAGAGGCCGGGCTCGACGTCGCGAAGCTGCTCGATCTGCGCCGCGGCAAGCGGATCACGATCCGGCGGCCTGTGGCCGAGGGGTACATGGTCGAGCACATTGACGTGTACACGGTGCGAGTGCCGGAGGGGGTCGAGCCGTGCAATCGCGATGGTGAAGTCGCGCGGTTCGCATGCCTCGACGCGGACGCGCTCGAAGCGCGGCTGGCGCGCTGCGAGTTCACGCTGGAGGCGAGCCTGATCCTGGCCGGCGATGTCTGGCCCTGAACGCGCCACCGCACCGGTTCGTCTCATGAATCCGTCACGCCGTGGGCAGGCCGGCCAGGGCACGTTCCATCGAGGAAGGGTCGGCAGCGTCATCGGGGCGGGCCGCGAAGAGCGCAGCCGCGAAGCCGCGCTCGCGCGAGCCGACGATCGCGATGAACTCCTGCGCGCCGTTCATCTTCCCGAAGGTGTCGAATCCGGTCTCGAGCGCGCGCTGCAACTCGGCCAGGCCCGCGGCGCGCGACGGCCCGCGCA
>JAYVVB010000348.1:0-4235 GCA_043787455.1 Rhizobacter sp. | reverse complement strand
GAGCCACCCTTGACGGCGCGCAGGGCGCGCCCGGCCCGGGAGTCGAGCAAATTGGTCGCGGCGAGTGCGGCGAGCACCACGATCAGCCAGAGCAGATAGAAGAAACTGCGGCCGGTGTTGAGCGGCGTCCCGAAGAACGCGATCGCGGGCACGCCGAGCAGGCCGTCGTATTTGCCGAGCGCGTCGATGTTGCCGAGCAGGTAGTAGAGGCTCAGGCCCCACGCGATGGTCGCGAGCGGCAGGTAGTGACCCGACATGCGCAAGGTCACCCACGCCAGCACGAGCGCGGCGAGCGCCGTGAGCACGAGCCCGATCCACACCGTGAGCCACGGCGAGATGGCGTACGTCAGAGTGAGATACGCAGCCGTGTACGCGCCGATGCCGACGAACGCAGCCTGTCCGAACGACGTCAGGCCGGCGATGCCGGTGAGGAGCACGAGGCCGAGGACGACGAGCGTGTACAGGCCGATGTAGTTGGCCTGCGTGATCCAGAACTCGGGCACCGGCGCGACCGGCATCAGCGCGAGGAGGATCGCGAACACGGCGAGGGCGATGCGACGGAAGATCACGAGGTCACTCTTCGTCGTCGTCGTGGCCGTGCTGGAACGAGCGCCAGAGCAGCACGGGGATGATCAACGTGAAGACGATCACTTCCTTGAACGCGCTCGCATAGAACGAGCTGAAGCTCTCGAGGACGCCGACCAGGAGCGCGCCGAGCGCTGCCGCCGGATAGCTCGCCAGGCCACCGAAGATCGCGGCGACGAAGCCTTTCAGGCCGATGAGGAAACCCGAGTCGTAGAAGATCGTCGTCGTCGGCCCGATGAGGAGGCCCGAGAGCGCGCCGATGAAGGCCGCGAGGCCGAAGCTCAGCTTTCCGGCGCCCGAGGTCGAGATGCCCATCAGGCGCGCGCCGAGCCGGTTGACCGCCGTCGCGCGCAAGGCCTTGCCGCGCAGCGTCCGCTCGAAGAAGAGAAAGAGCGCGACGATCAGGACGATCGAAGCGGCGAAGATGAAGACGGTCTGGCCCGAGAGCGTGAGTGGGCCGGCGGCGAAGCGCACGTCCCAGAAGCTCGGATTGCGAAAGCCCTCGGCGCCGAAGAAGACCAGGCCCAGGCCGGTGAGCGCGAAGTGGACGCCGACCGAGACGATCAAGAGCACGAGCACGGTCGCGTCGGCGAGGCGCTGGTAGGCGAGGCGATAGACGAGCGGCCCGAGCAGCGTGACGATCGCCAGCGTGAGCGCGCTCTGCACGAGCAGATGCAGCTTCAGCGGCGCCGCCCACACGGTGAGCGCGGTGACGATCGCGGGCGCGGCGAGCGTTCGCACTAGGCCATGCGCGATCGATTTCGGCGGCAGACCGCGACGCACCGCGTCGACGAGGTCGATGAGCGCGCTCGACACGGCGAGCGCGAGCAGCAGCCAGACCGTGCCCGGCACCTTGCCGAGCTGGAACAGCGCCAGCGTCAGCGCGCCGTAGGCGACGAACTCGCCCTGCGGGATGAAGATGACGCGCGTGACCGCGAACACCAGCACCGTCGCCAGCGCCAGCAAGGCGTAGACCGCGCCATTGGTGACGCCGTCGAGGAGAAGGATGCCGGCAACCGAAAGATCCATGCGGACGCGATGCTAGTTCCTCGGCAGCACGCGCCCCGCGACGGTCGGCGACCGGACGATCAGCGCACGACCTGCCAGTCGCCGCCCACGATCTTCAGCAGCACGCCGGTCTCGGGTGTGTAGCCGAAGTGATCTGCGGCCGTCCAGTTGAGGACGCCTTGCGACACCGGCGTGCGGCCCATGGTCTCGAATGCGTCTTTCAGCGCGGCGCGGAACTCGGGCGTGCCGGTCTTGCCTTTCTTGAGCGCGAGCGGAACCGCCTTCTGCAGGACGAGAACGACGTCGAAGGCATGCGCGGCGAACTGGTTCGCCGAGCCCTTGCCATTGGCCGCCTCGAAGGCATTCTTGAACTGCACGCCGAGCGCCTTGCTCGGGTTCCCGTCCGGGAGCTTCTCTGCGACGACGGCCGGCCCGGACGACACGAACGAACCTTCGACGTCGGCGCCGCCGACGCGGATCAGGTCCATCGTCGCCGCGCCGTGGGTCTGGTAGATCTTGCCCTTCGCGTAGCCACGCTCGACCAGACCCTTGTGCGGCATCGCCGCGCCGCTGCCCGAGGCGACCACGAGGATCACGTCGGGATTGGCGGCGATGAGCTTGAGCGCCTGCCCCGTCACCGACGTATCGGTGCGGGCGAAGCGCTCGACCGCGACCTGCTTGATGCCGGACTTTTCAGCCAGCGGCGTGATGTCCTTCAGCCAGGCCTCGCCGTAGCCGTCGGAGTAGCCAAGGAATCCGTAGGTCTTGACCCCCAGCTTCTTCCACTGCTCAACGATCGGGATCGCCATCACCCCGGTCGACTGCGGCATGCGAAACGACCAGGCGTCCTTGCCTTCGGGAAGGATCGCCGGTGAGAGCATCAGCTGCACCGTATTGCCTTCGGCGCAAACGTCGGCCATCGCCACGGCGACCGGCGTCGTCACCGAGCCAACGATGACGTCGACCTTGTCTTCGGTGATCAGGCGGCGCGTGTTCTGTACGCCCTTGGTCGTGTCGGTGGCGTCGTCCAGGATGATGACGTTGAGCTTCTCGCCGCCGATCTCCTTCGGCCAGAGGGCAATGCCGTTCTTGGTCGGGATGCCGAGCGCCGAGGTCGGGCCGGTGAGCGAGATGCTGACGCCGATCGTGAGGTCGGCGAGCGCCAGCGGCGCGAAGGTCGCGCCGAGGCCGGCGGCGAGCGCGGTGGCGAGCAGTCCTTGGGTCTTCATCGTGATGTCTCCTGGGGCGGGGTCGAGTCGGGGTCGAACGGTCGCGTCACTCGCACAGGGCGCGAATGTCGTCGGGGATCGGGATCGCGCGCAGGCGGTCGGGGTTGTCGGCGTCGCGGCGGACGAAGGCGCGCGTCTCGCGGCCTTCGCAGATGAGCGTCTCGCCACGCGTGACGCGGTGGTGCTGCACGAACACCTTGGCGCGCCACTCCTCGACGTGGGTCGCGATCTGCAGCTCCTCGGCGTAGGTCGCGGCGGTGACGAAGCGGGTCGAGATCTCGAGCAGCGGCGTGCCGACGATGCCGCGCGTCTTCACCAGCTCGCGCCAGGGCGGCACACCGCACTGCATGAAAAACGACAGCGAAGCCGCGTCGATCCAGCGCTGGAAGTTCGGATAGAAGACGATGCCCGCCGGATCGCAGTCGCCGAACTGAACCGTCACGCGGAAGTGCGTCGTCTTCGCCATCACGCGCCCCCTCTCCCGCTCGCGGGAGAGGGCTGGGATGAGGGTCGCCGCGGCACGATCACGTCCCGATCGCGACCGAGGTACAACCGCTCGACGTCCGCGTCGCGATGCGTCAGCACCGCGCGCTGGTTGATCGATCCTTTGTCGGTAATCTCGCCGCGATCGATCGACGGCGGCTCGGCGAGCACGAGCGCGCGCGCGACCCGCGTCGAGCTGCCGGTGCCGCTGGCGTAAAGCGAGTCGACCAGCTGCTGCAGGAATTCGCGCACGTTCCCGTCGCCGAGCGCGATGTGCGCCGAGGCGTTGGCCGGCAACCCCGCCAGCGCCCGACACGCGTCGAGGCGCAGGAAGAGGAGGATGCCGATCTCGTCGCGGTCGATGCCGGCGATCACCACGTCCTGCACCAGCGGGTCGCCGGCGGCGATGATCTTCGCGCGCAGCGGCCCGACCGAGACGAAGGTGCCGGTCGATAGCTTGAAGTCCTCGGCGATGCGGCCGTCGAACATGAAGCCGCGGCCGGGGTCGGCCGGATCCATCGGCCTAGCGGCGTCACCGCTGCAGTAGAAGCCTTCGGCGTCGAAGTGCTCGGCCGTCTGCTCGGGCGCGCGCCAGTAGCCCGGCGTGACGTTCGGGCCGCGGTAGCGCACCTCCTGCTTGGCGCCCGGCCCTTTCCCGACGGGCATGAGCTTCAGCTCGAGCCCGGGCGCAGGCAGACCGATGTGGCCCGACTTCACGTCGTGCGCGTTGGCGCAGATCGCGAACGGCGCGGTCTCGGTCATGCCCAGGCCGGTGAGCATCCTGATGCGCTCCCCGCAGGACTGCTCGGCGACGGCGTCGTGCTTGTCCCTGACCGGCTGCGCGAGGCCGGCGCCGGCGAAGAAGAACATCCTGACGCGACTGAAGAACGTCTTCCTCAAAACGGCGTCGACCTCGAGCGCGTTGGCGAT
>JAYVVB010000347.1:0-5289 GCA_043787455.1 Rhizobacter sp. | reverse complement strand
CCGCCCGCCATGGCGTTGTTCGACGACGGCGCGACCGACGCTGCGCCGAGCGCCAGGAGCGGCGCGCCGACCGATGCGGGCTGGCCGAGGTCGAGGCCGAGCGCCTGCTGCGCGTTGAGGCTGCCGGCGATCGCCGAGGCTAGCTGGCCGATGAGGCCGCGCGCATCGGCAACGTCATGGTTCTGCACGCGCAGGAGCCCCGCGACCGAGCCGCCGGCGATGAAGCCGTCGGGAAAGGCGCGCAGGTTGCCGCCGTCGCTGATGCCGATCTGCACCTTCGACGGGTCGAACGGATCGGTCACGGTCGCGAGCGGCGTCGCTTCGCCGCCAAGGACGAGCCGCTGCGAGCCGCCGAGGAAGACGCCCATCGTGCCGTCGGCGGCGGAGACCGTCGTCACCTGGACGATCTGCGAGAGATCGCTGACCGCCGTGTCGCGCTGATCGAGGAGGTCGTTCGGCTCATGGCCCGTGCCCTTGACGTTGGCGATGCGCTGGTTCAGATCGGCGATGCGCGTGGTGAGCGAATTGATCGACGCGACCGAGGTCTTCAGGTCCTGCGTCACCCCGTTCTGGAGCGCATCAATCTGGTCCGAGGCGCTGCGAAATCGCGAAGCGAGGTCGCCGACCCGCGCCAGTGCGACCTGGCGTGCCGACGAGTCGGTCGGCTTGTTCGAGACGTCGACGAAGGCGTTGAAGACCTGCTGCGCCGCATGGCCGAGGCCGGCCTCGCCAGTAGGGAAGACTTTCTCGAGCTGCAGCAGCTGGGTGCTTCGCGCCTTGTCGGCGGCGGCCAGCGACGCGGTCGTCGCTGCCTCGCGCGTCAGGAAGTCGCTGTGCGCGCGCGTCACCGTGGTGACGTCGACGCCCTTGCCGAAAAAGCCGTTCGCGGTCTGCTGGCTGAACGAGGTCGAGAGCTCGGCGCTCTGGCGCGAGTAGCCGACGGTGTTGGCGTTGGCGACGTTGTTGCCCGTGACCTGCAGTGCCGCGTAGTTCGCGGTCATCGCCCGCGCGCCGATGCTCAGCAGAGAGGAGACGCTCATGTCGAAGCCCGTTGGACGCGCAAGGTGGTGTTGATGACGCGCGTGAGCTTGTCGGCGTAGGCCGGATCGGTGGCGTAGCCGGCGCGCTGCAGGCCCTGGGCGAAGCCCTGCGCCGACGCCGCGCTCATCGGCGCCTCTGCCGCCCGGGCGACGACCCCGGCATAGCGCGGGCTCTCCTTCATCAGCCTGGCGTAGTCGCGAAAGGCATCGTCGGCCGATGCGTAGGCACGAAACTTCGCGGTCACCTTCTGCGGCTCGCCGGCGATCCATTCGGTCGTCGTGATTTCGGCGACCGGTCCGGTCCAGCCGGCGCCGGCCTTGACGCCGAAGAGGTTGTGCGACGAGCTGCCGTCGGCGTTCCTGATCTCTCGCTTGCCCCAGCCCGACTCGTGCGCCGCCTGCGCGACCATGAACGTCGCCGGGATGCCGGTCAACGCCTCCGCTGTTCGTGCCGACGCCTGCACCGACTGCACGAAGTCGACCTGGCGTTGCGACAGCGTCGCGTCGCTCACGGTCGCCTTCGGCGCCGCCGCGGCCGGTGCGGCGATCGCCGCAGCCGTGCCGCCCATCTGACGCTCGAGCTGGCGCGCGATCGCCGCGGCGAGACCGCCGGGCAAGCCCGTCATCTTGTTCGCGTACTGCGTATCGAGCATCTCGGTTCCGAGCTTGGTGCCTTCGTTCTCGAGCATCCCGGAGCTCATCGTCGCTTCGCGCATGCTCTTCATCAGCTGCTGCATGAAGAGCGCCTCGAACTGCTTCGCGGTTTCCTTGATCGCCGCCTTCGGGTCGCGCGCCGCCGCAGTGCGCAGCGCCTGGATCGAGAACGCATCGCCTGACGCGGCACTCGCTCCGGAGAGCGACGCCGACGCCGACGCCGGCAGGCTGCCCGCTACGGTCATCAGATGACCTCGAGCTCGGCCATGAGCGCGCCCGCCGACTTCATCGCCTGAAGGATCGCGAGCAGGTCCTGCGGCGTCGCGCCGAGGAGGTTGAGCGCCTTGACGACGTCGGCGAGCTTCGCACCCGCAGCCATGGGCACGAGCGCCCCGCCCTGCTGCGTGATCGTGATGTCTGCCCTCTCGGTGACCTTGGTCTCGCCGGTTCTCGAGAACGGCCCCGGCTGGCTCACCTGCGGCGTCGTGCTGATCGTCACCGACAGGTTGCCGTGCGCTACCGCGCACGAGGCGAGCGTCACCGCTTGGTTCATGACGATCGAGCCGGTGCGCGCGTTGATGACGATCTTGGCCGACGGCGTCTGCTGCTTGATGTCGAGGTTCTCGATCTCGGCCATGAAGGTGACGCGCGCGTCGGCCGACGCCGGCATGCGCACGCGCACGACGCGGCCGTCGAGCGCGTCGGCAGTGCCGCTGCCCATCTTCGCGTTGATCGCGCGCACGACCTCGCGCGCAGTGGCGTAGTCGCTGGAATTGAGGTCGAGCTGGATCGAGTCGCCTTCGGCCATCGGCGTGGCGACGCTGCGCTCCACCGTGGCGCCGTCCGGGATGCGGCCCGCGCTCAGGTGGTTGATCTGCACCTTCGATCCGGCCGCCGACGCACCGGCGCCGGCGATGACGAGGTTGCCCTGTGCCATCGCGTAGACCTGGCCGTCGGCGCCCTTGAGCGGCGTCGCGATCAGCATGCCGCCGCGCAGGCTCTTGGCGTTGGCGAGCGAAGAGACGGTGACGTCGATCGTCTGGCCGGGCTGCGCGAACGCGGGCAGCTGCGCCGTCACCATGACGGTGGCCAGATTCTTGAGCTGCATGGTGGTGCCGGGCGGCACCGTGACTCCCATCTGCTGCAACAGCGCCTGCAGGCTTTGCTGCGCGAATGGCGCCGCAGTCGTCGAGTCGCCCGTGCCGTCGAGGCCGACGACGAGGCCGTAGCCGACCAGCTGGTTCATGCGTACGCCCTGGACCGTCGCGACCTCCTTGATCCGCGCCGCCTGCGCCGGCGCGGGCCACCAGAGCGCCATGCTGGCGAGCAAGGCGGCGACGAAGATGGAGGCGCGCAGGATGCGGTCGATCGGATGCATGGTGAAGTACCGGGGAGCCTTCCGATTCTTCGCGGCCTCAGATCGGCAGAACGTTCAAAAAGAAGCGGCTGAGCCAGCCTGTTCCCTGGGCATCGGCCTGGGCGCCGCGGCCGCGCTGCTCGATGCGGACGTTGGCGATCTGCGCCGAGGCGACGACGTTGCCGGTCTGGATCATGCGCGGGTCGACCTGGCCCGAGAAGCGCAGCACGTCGACGTTGTGGTTCACGCCGATCTGCTTCTCGCCCGCGACCAGCAGGTGCCCATTGGGCAGCACGCCGGTGACGACGGCGGTGATCGTGCCGGAGAAGTCGTTGGTGTTCTCGGTGGTGCCGGCCCCGGCCGAGCTGATGCTCGTCGTGCCTGCCGCCGTCGCGCGGTTGAACGAGTTCGCGGCGAGAAACGGCAGCGCCGTGACGCCGGCCCCGACTTTGCCGCTCTTGTCGATCGAGCTCGTGCTCTTCTGCGTCGCCGAAATCTTCTCGACGATCTGCACCGTGATCGAATCGCCGACGAGACGGGCGCGATAGTCCTCGAACAGCGGCCGGTACTGCGCCGCCTGGTAGATCGATCCGTTCGACACCGGCGGCGCCACGAGCGCGACCGGGGCGGCGTAGATCGGCGAGGCGATGTCGACCGGCGGCCTCGGGTTGAGGTGCTGGTTGAGTGAGTCGCAGCCGGTGAGGCCCGCGAACACCGCTGCGCAGATGACGGCGCAGACGACGACCGTCGCGAAGCGCTTGATGCCCTGGTCGTTCACAGCTGGGCCAGCTTCTGCAGCATCTGGTCGGAGGTCTGGATCGCCTTCGAGTTGAGCTCGTAGGCGCGTTGCGTCTGGATCATCTGCACGAGCTCCTCGACGACGTTGACGTTGGAGGTCTCGACGAAGCCCTGCTGCACGGTGCCTAGGCCGTTCAGGCCCGGCACGCTCGCGTTGGGCGTGCCCGAGGCAGCCGTCTCGCCGTACATGTTCTGACCCTTCGGCTCGAGGCCGGCCGGATTGACGAAGCTGGCGAGCTGGATCTGGCCGACCGTCGACGGCGCCGCGGCGCCCGGCAAGACGACGCTGACCGTGCCGTTGTTGGCGATCGTGACGCTCTGCGCCGCTGCCGGGATCGTGATTCCGGGCTGGACCGTGTAGCCGTTGTTGGTGACGAGCTGGCCGGTTGCGCTCACCTGGAACGAGCCGTCCCGGGTGTAGCCGGCCGTGCCGTCCGGCAACTGGATCTGGAAGAAGCCGTTGCCCTGGATCGCGAGGTCGAGCGGGTTCGAGCTTTGCTGCAGGCTGCCCTGGCTGAAGTTGCGCGAGTTGGCGACGGCGCGTGTCCCCAGGCCGACCTGCAGGCCCGTCGGCAGCTGCGTCTGGTCGCTCGTCGCGGCGCCGGCCTGGCGCAGGTTCTGGTACATCAGGTCCTCGAACACCGCGTGCGAACGCTTGTAGCCGTTCGTCGAGACGTTGGCGAGGTTGTTGGAGATGGTGTCCAGCTGCATCTGCTGGGCCTCCATCCCGGTCTTCGAAATCCACAGCGATCGCATCATGGCGCGCCTCCGGTCAGTTCCGGTCATGGTCGCTCGGCCGTGCCGGTCGCCATACCGTGAAAAGCGGGGGCTTTGCGGCCATCTCGGGCCGCCACGATGCGCGCGGGTCGGGCGTCGCCCGACCGCGACGAGCTCTCAGTGCGAGTCGAGCGGCATCGGCTCCGTCATCGCCATCTCGATCACCGAGACCTCGTCGTGCGAGCCAACGCCCCGCACCAGCAGGATCGGCATCGACACGAGGTTGTGAAGGTGGCCGAGGTCCTGGCTCATGAAGAGCCGGCTGAGCGAGCGGCTGGCGTGCGTGCCCAGGACGATGAGGTCGGCGCCCGACTCCTCGGCCTGGCGTGCCACGAGCGTCTGGAGTGAGTCGCGGCCGCCGCGCACCAGCGCCGTCGCGGCGATCACGCCCGCTGCTTCGGCGCGTGCCTGAGCCTTGCGCAGGACCTTTTCGCCCTGCTCGCGCACAACGCCGAGGAGCGCCGTCGATGCGCCGTCGGCGCGCTCGGCGCCGAACGCCGTGTCGTCGACGATGTTCATGAGGTGCAGCCGGGCGCCGGCATGCAGCGCGATCTTGATGGCTTCGTCGAGGCCGCTCGTTCCGGCGCCGCTGCCGTCGACGGGAACCAGGATGAGTCGGTACATGGGTGTCCTGAAGGCGTCGGAGGAAAGCGCGATTTTCGT
>JAYVVB010000346.1:0-8894 GCA_043787455.1 Rhizobacter sp. | reverse complement strand
ACCGCGCCATCGACGGGCGAGAGCTCGCCCGTCGACTGGCGCCGGTGGATCTCGGCCGCGAGCGTCGCCAGGCCGCGTTCGGCGTCGTCCTTCCCTTTGCCCGGAAAGAAGTCGATGGCGACGATCGATTCGAGCTGGCGTTCGAGCGCGCGCAGGGTCTGGCGCTGCTCCGCCGGTTCGGGCCGGCGCACTGCCGCACGCGCCCCTTTGAGCTTCTGCGCGTACTCGGCGTAGGCGGTAGAGCGATCGAACAAGGCGACGAAGGCAGATTCCTGTGCCGCGTCGCGCGCCCGGAGCGAGAGGAGATGGCTGTCGGCGCCCGCGTCGGCGATCGTCGTTTCGAGCGCGCGCAGCTCGGACGCGGTCGCTGCGACGGCCGGGAGCAGGTAGACGCCGTCGCGCAGCGGGGCGCAACCGGTGGCCCGCAAGGAGCGCCAGACACGGACGCGCAGCGCGCTCGGCGCGCTCGGCAGGGTCGCGGCGAGGACCAGCCAATCGATCATGTATCGAGTATCACTGAATGTGATGATCGATACAGGACATCCGGAACGAGTGCAAAAAAAGGCCCGGACGCATCCGGGCCTTCTCGTCGCGTCGCCGGAGCGGCGCGTCGATTCTTCTACGCTCAGGCGGCCTTCTTGGCCTTCGTCGCGCGGACGGCGGTCGAAGACATCGCCTGGAAGTTCGCATCGGCGACTTCGGCCGCTTGCTTGGTGGCCTTCTGCACGGTCTCGATCGCGTTGTTCGCGGCGGCGACGGCGGACTTCACCAGGGCCACGGCGTTCTCGGTGCCGGCGGGCGCGTTCTTGACGGCCGTGTCGACCATCGACATGAACTTGGCTTGGGCGTCGGCGCTCGTCGCTTCGGCGACGCGCGTGACTTCGGCGCCGGTCGAAGCGGCGATCTCGTAGAGGTAACGGCTGTAGGCAGCGGCCTTCTCGGCGGCGGGCTGCATCAGGCTGGCCTGAAGGGCCATCAGCTCTTGCGCATCCTTGACGGACAGGGCGGCCTTGCTGGTCTGGGCGGCTTCGCTCATCGCGCTCTTGGCGACTTGCACGTTTAGCTCGATCAGCTTCTCGATGCCTTCGAACGCCTTGCCGGTCAGGCCGAAAAGGGTTTCGACATTGGACTTCTGGGCGCTCATGATTTGTTCAACGGTGATCATCTGGGGTCTCCTATGGGGTGGATCGATCAGACCCCTCTGGGTCCGAAGAATGCTGCACTGCAACATGAAACGAAGTATAGAGGTAATCCCGAGGTTTGCAAGCCGAAAACCCTGCGCCGCGGCAGTCTAGGGGCGGCGCCCTAGCAGCCGGCGAATCCGGCCGAGGAGCGGCTCTCACACCGCGTCGCTCGCGGCCTTTGCACAATGTGGCCACCATGCGAGCGTTTCATTCGGACCGGTTCGTGCTGCCGCTGCCGCCCGGGCACCGCTTCCCGCGGACCAAGTACCGGCTGCTACGCGAGCGCGTCGATGGCCTCGCCGACCTCGATGTGCGCGAGGCCGAGATCGCGAGCGAAGCCGACCTCGAGCGGGTCCACGCGCCGGCCTACGTCGCCGCGGTCCTGGGCGGCACCTTGTCCGCGGCCGAGCAGCGCGCGATCGGCTTTCCCTGGAGCCAGGAGATGGTCGATCGCTCGCGCCGATCGGTCGGTGCGACGCTGGCCGCGGCGCGCGCCGCGCTCGTCGAAGGCGTCGCCGCCAATCTCGCCGGCGGCACGCATCACGCCGCGGCTGCGCGAGGCAGCGGCTACTGCGTCTTCAACGACGTCGCGGTCGCGACGCGCCGGCTGCAGTCGCAAGCGCCGCTGCGCGTCGCCGTCGTCGACCTCGACGTGCACCAGGGCGACGGCACGGCGGCGATCTTCGCCGACGACGACAGCGTCTTCACGCTCTCGCTCCACGGCGCGAAGAACTTCCCGTTCAGGAAGGTCGCGAGCGATCTCGACGTCGCCCTGCCCGACGGCTGCGCCGATGCCGAATACCTCGGTGCCCTCGACGGCGCGCTCGAGACGCTCTGGCGCGAGCACGCAGTGCGGCCGTTCGATCTCGCTTTCTATCTAGCCGGCGCCGACCCGCACGAGGGCGACCGCCTCGGCCGGCTCAAGCTGAGCGCGGCGGGCCTGCTGGCGCGTGACCGTCGCGTCCTCTCCGGGCTCGGTGCGCGCCGGATCCCGGTCGCGCTGGCGATGGCCGGCGGCTATGGCCACGACCTCGACGTCACCGTCGCGATCCAGGCAGCGACGATCGGTGCGGCGATCGAGTCCTGGCGTGCGTGGCGCGACCACCTGCCGGAAACGCTGACCCGGTCGCCCGACGTCGCGGGCGTCGACAATCCCCGACGATGACCTCCAGCGATCCCGCCGCACCGTCCAGGCCGACGGCCCTGCCGCGCTCGCACTACCGTCGTTTCGTCCCGCTGACGACGCGCTGGATGGACAACGACGCCTACGGCCATCTCAACAACGTCGTCTACCTGAGCCTCTTCGACACCGCGGTCAATTCGATGCTCGTCGACTCGGGCCTGCTCGACATCGCCGGCGGCGAGGTCATCGGCCTGGTCGTCGAGAGCCGTTGCAACTTCTTCGCGTCGCTCGCTTTTCCGCAGCCGGTCGAGGCCGGTCTCGCGGTCTCACACATCGGCTCGTCGAGCCTGCGCTTCGAGATCGGCATCTTCGCCGCCGGCGCCGCCGAGACGGCGGCGCGTGGCCACTTCATCCACGTCTATGTCGATCGCCGCTCGCGCCGCGCCGTGCCGCTGCCCGCCGGCTTGCTCGCTCTGGCAAAGGAACTGCAGTGAACGTCGACCCGAAAGCGACCTCGGCCGTGGAGGCGGCGATCACGACGCGCCGCTCGGTGCGCGCCTTCCTGCCGACGCCGGTCGCGCCCGAGACGATCGCGCGCATCCTCGAGGTCGCATCGCGCGCGCCCTCGGGCACCAACACCCAGCCGTGGAAGGTCTACGTCCTCACGGGCGCCAAGCTCAAGTCGCTGTCCGACCGTCTCGTCGCAGCCTACGATGACCCGGAGGAGCGCGCGCAGCACGTCGAGGAATACGCGTACTACCCGATCGAATGGCGCTCGCCCTTCGTCGAGCGCCGGCGCAAGGTCGGCTGGGACCTGTACGCGCTCCTCGGCATCGCCAAGACCGACAAGCAGCGGATGCACGCGCAACATCGTCGCAACTACCAGTTCTTCGGCGCGCCCGTCGGCCTGATGTTCACCATCGACCGCGTCATGCGCCAGGGCAGCTGGCTCGACTTCGGCATGTTCCTGCAAAGCGTGATGGTCGCGGCGCGCGGCCACGGCCTCGATACCTGCCCCCAGGCCGCGTTCACGCAGTTCCACCGCATCATCATGGCCGAGCTCGGCGCGCCGGAGAACGAGCAGCTCGTCTGCGGCATGTCGCTCGGCGTCGCCGACCCGAAGGCGATCGAGAACAGCCTGGTCACCGAGCGCGAGCCGGTATCGAGCTTCGCCACCTTCCTCTCCTGATCGTCACCGTCTTGAAGCCTTCGATCCTCGTCTGTCGCCGCGTCTTTGCCGACATCCTCGAGCGCCTCGGCACGCACTTCGAGGTCGAGGCGAACCAGGCCGACGACGAGTGGAGTCGCGACGAGTTGATCGAGCGGCTGCAAGGCAAGGACGGCGCCTTCATCACGAGCACGAACCCGATCGACCGGACCGTGCTCGAGCGCTGCCCGCGCCTGTGCGCCGTGGCGACGATGTCGGTGGGCTACAACAACGTCGACCTCGCCGCGTGCACGGCGCGCGGCGTGACGTTCTCGAACGCGCCTGGCGTGCTCACCGAGACCACCGCCGATTTCGGCTTCGCACTCTTGCTCGCCGCCGCGCGCCGCGTCACCGAGAGCGAGCATTTCCTGCGTCGCGGCGAGTGGACCAAGTGGACCATCGACCTCTTCGCCGGCAGCGACGTGCACGGCGCGACTCTCGGCGTCCTCGGCATGGGCCGGATCGGCCAGGGCGTGGCGCGTCGTGGCGCGCTCGGCTTCGGCATGCAGGTGATCTATCACAACCGCTCGCGTCTCGATGCCGCGATCGAGAGCGAGCTCGGGGCGCGCTACGTCGACCGCGAGACCTTGCTGCGCGAATCCGATCACCTGGTCATCGTCGTGCCCTACAGCGCCGCGTCGCACCATCTTGTCGGCGCGCCCGAGCTGGCGCTGATGAAACCGACGGCGACGCTCGTCAACATCGCTCGCGGCGGCATCGTCGACGACGTCGCGCTCGCCGCCGCCTTGCGCGAGGGGCGCATCGCCGCGGCCGGACTCGACGTGTTCGAGGACGAGCCGAGCGTCCATCCCGACCTGCTCGCGCTCAAGAACGTCGTGCTCACGCCGCACATCGCGAGCGCGAGCCTGCCGACGCGCCGCGCGATGGCCGAGCTCGCCGCGCTCAACCTCGTCTGCATGCTGGACCCCGCCGCCGGCCGGACGCCGCCGACGCTGCTCAATCCCGAGGCGCTCGCACACCGGCTGTAGGAGCGAGCCCACAGCACCCGCCGGCCCGGACCGATGGAGCGCCGCCGGCGAGGCCGGACAATGGGGCGATGACGAATCCGCTCGCAGCCTGGCGCGCAGGTGTCCGCTGGCCGCTGGCGCTGATCGCGATCATCGTAAGCCTCGTCGTGCTCGTCGCGATCTGCGAAGCGGTCGGCTGGCCTTTCCTGGCCGGACCGGTGCAGCGCCAGTTGGCCAAGACGTTCGACCGCAGGGTCGTTTTCGACGACGACCCCGCTACGCCATCGGGCGTGCGCATCGGCCTCGTCGGCAGCCTGCGCGTGCGTGCCGACTCGCTCGAGATCGGCGCGCCGTCGTGGAGCCCGGCGCCGCACATGCTGCTGGCCCACGACGTTCGTTTGAAGCTCGGCTATCTCGACCTCTGGCGCGCCTGGCGCGGCGGACCGCTGCACGTCGCGTCGCTCGAGGCGAGCGACCTCGACGGCGTGCTCCAGCGCGAGGCCGACGGTCGCGCCTCGTGGCAGTTCGGCACCAAGAAGACGACCGACGAAGGCGACAAGCCGACGGCGCTGCCGACCTTCGGCACGCTCCGCGTCGGTGACGGCCACCTGCTCTATGTCGACGAGATCCTGCCCGCCGGGATCGATGCCCGGTTCGCGCTCAGCGACGGCAGCCGCGACTCGCCGGCGGCGATCGGCAGCGCGAGCAACGCGTCGGCGAGCGCTTCGTTGGGTGGCGCCGCGAGCGCGCCTCGGATCGCCGCGTCGGGCAATGGCATCTTCATCCGCGCCGGGGGTGCCGCGGGCGCCTCGGCGCCGGCAGAAAGCGTGCGCCTCGCGGCGGGCGAAAGCGGACTGCGGCTGAAGGCCACGGGCCAGTACCGCAAGCTCCCGGTCCGGATCGACCTGCGGACGGTGGGCGTCCTCGGCTTTCTCGCCGAAGGCAAGGACGCGCAGGCCCAGCCCTTATCGCTGCGCGCCACGATCGGCCGCGCCGACCTGAGCTTCGACGGCAGCACGACCGACCCCTTGCACTTCGCCGCGCTGAAGGGCAGGTTCAGCCTCGCCGGCCCGTCGCTCGCAGTCGCGGGCGACCCGCTCGGCATCACCTTGCCGACGACGCCGCCGTTCAAGACCTCGGGCTGGCTGGCCAAGGAGACCGGCCTCTGGAAGGCGGTGTTCGACTCCGCGAGCATCGGCTCGAGTCGTCTCGACGGCGCGTTCACATACGACAAGCGGCGCAAGGTGCCTCTGCTCTCCGGCCGCATCGGCGGTTCGCGCCTGGTCCTCGCCGACCTGGGGCCGGCCGTCGGCACGCCGGTGCAGGGCAGCGGCACGACGAGCGCGGCCGCCGCCTCGGGCGGCCGCGTCATCCCCGACAAGAAGTTCGATCTGCCGTCGCTGCGCGCGATGGACGCCAACGTCCTCGTCGAGGTCGCGATGTTCGATCCGGGCACCGACGTGATCGAGCCGCTGCGCCCGGCGCGGGTGCATCTGCTCCTCGCCGATGGCGTGCTGACACTCGCCGACATCGAGGGCGTGACGGCGCAGGGGCGCCTCGCCGGCTACCTGCAGCTCGACGGCCGCGGCGACAAGGCCCTCTGGACCGCAGACATGCGCTTTCTCGGCGTCAATCTCGCGCATTGGCTGCGCCTGAAGCGGGACGAGACGCAGCCACCGTATCTCTCGGGCAAGATGGACGCGCTGGTCAAGGTCAAGGGGCAGGGCCGCTCGACCGCGGAGATCCTCGCCAGCCTCGACGGCGACATCCGCGTGCACCTGCGCGAGGCGGCGATCTCGCGCCTCGCGATCGAGGCCGCCGGCATCGACGTCGCACAGGCGCTTGGCGTCATGGTCACGGGCGACAAGGCCTTGCCGATCGCCTGCAACGTCGCCGATCTCGACGTCGTGAAGGGCGTGGCCAGGCCGAAGATCTTCGTCATCAACACCGACGTCACGACGGTGTGGATCGACGGCACCGTGTCCTTGCGGGACGAGAGCCTCGATCTGCGCGCCGTCGTCTCGCCGAAGAACTTCAGTCCGCTCACGCTGCGCACGCCGGTGCACGTGAAGGGCACCCTGGGCAAGCCGTCGGTGTCGCTCGAGTTGGGCAAGCTGGCCGGGAAGGCGGGCGCAGCTGTCTTGCTGTCGCTGCTGAATCCGCTCGCCGCGATCATCCCGTTCATCGATCCGGGCGCGAAGGACAAGGCCTCGCAAGACGACGCCGACTGTGCCGCGCTGGCGCGAACCAGCGGCGCAATCCCGGCTGCGGTAAAGAACCCGGCGTCAATGCGGGTGCCGCCGCTCGTGGCCTCGGCGAGCGGCGCCGCCTCGGGCGCGCGCCGCTAGCGCCGTCGCGGGCCGCCAGGCCTTGCGATTCTTGCTGTCGAGCGGGCCTTCGCCCTTGGAGTGAGACTTGCCTTCGGCCTCGGCGCGCTCGAGCTCTTTCGCTTCCGCCGCGCTGCCGGGCGCCGCATCGCGCGCCGCAGGCTCGACCTTGCCGGACTCGGCGAACTCGCGGGCCGACTTGTCATAGCGGCGAGCGGCGTCGTAGTCGCCTTCGCCCTGGACCTTGTCCTTGCCGGTGGGGGTGCTCATGAGGGTCACCTTTGAGTAGAGGGAAGCGCCGCTCAGGCGGCGGCCCGGGCGGAGGGGTCGACGACTTCGTCGGTGACGACGTCGAAGCGCAGCAGCGAGCTAGGTCCGAAGCACATCGTGATCGGCACGTCGCCGGCGTCACGGCCGATGGCCATGAGGATGCGGCCGATGCGGCGCACGTTGTGACGCGCGTCCGACGTGTACCAACGGTCGCCGAGGAAGACCTCGAACCAGGCGCTGAAGTCCATCTGCCCGGCGTAGGGCACGCCGATGTCGCCGAGGTAGCCGGTGGTGTAGCGGGCCGGGATGTTCATGCACCGGCAAAGCGTGATCGCCAGGTGGGTGAAGTCCCGGCACACGCCTTCCTTCTCGCGGAAGGCGTCGAGCGCGGTGCGCGTCGGCCGGGCGGTCTTGTAGTTGAACATGATGTGCGAGTGGACGAAGTCGCAGATCGCCCGCACGCGCGGCCAGCCGAGGGGCGTACCGCCGAACTGGTTCCAGGCGAAGCCGAGGAGCTCGCTGTCGACCTCGCAGTAGCGGCTCGGCAGCAGGAACTGAAGCGTCGAGAACGGCAGCTCGGTCGGGTCGTGCTGGCGCGCTTCGGCGTTGACCACGTCGAGCTCGCCCGAATCGCGGATCAGCGCGTCGTTGGTGATGCGCACCGTCGCCATGCCGATAGGCACGTTGACCCGGCCGCAGTGGTTGCCAAAACTGTCGATGTACTCCTCGGGCACCAAGCCGCCGCTTACCAGGACGTTCTCCGGCGCGACGAGGTCGTGCCGGCGCGACGGGTGAACGCGCAGGAGGTAGACCAACGCCATCGGCGTGGCGACGGCGAGCTCGATGTCGTATCCGATCCGGATCAGCATGTGGAAGCGCTCCCCGGTTCCCGGTGAACCGTGGCCTCCATCGTTGCACGATGCATGCCCGCGGCGCGTCCGACCAGGGATCCGGCCATTGTAGGAAAGCGTCGTGTCGTCGTTGCTGTAGGCAGCGTCCGACGCCCGGAGCCGAGATCGCCCGGCTGCGACATTGCCGACGTGGCGGTACCTTCCATTCCCATGACATCCACTTCGCCTTCACCCTTGCTGGAGAGTTGCAGCCGTTTCTTGCGCTGGTTCTTCAACTCCTCGCCGACAGCGGGACTCGAGTCGCTCGACTTCGCGATCGAGGCCAGGCGCATGGGCGCCAAGGCATCCGGTGCGTCCACCTCGACCGATCGGCGCCGCAAGCATCGCGCCGTCGGACATTCGAAACGCGCGTCTGCGCGCTCCTGAAGGTGCAACGATGAGCGATCGACAGGGCTTTCTGGTCAGGAATGGACTCATCGCCACCGGCGTCTTGGCCGCGCTGATGCTGCTGACGCTTTTCTATTCGACGGTGAGCGGCGCGGTCGATCGCGCCACGCAACGGCGCGCGGAGTCCGCCGACAACGCCCGCTTGTCTCTCATCTCGGGCTCGCTCCCGAACGCGCGCAGGTTCGTCGCCCTGACCGGCACGACGCGCTGAAGGGTCGGTTCCTTCCAGGGCATCCGGCGCGTCCCGTGATAATCGCCGCGGGTCTCGGCCCTGGGGGTGTGCCGTCGCGCATCGTCGCACCTTGGCGTGGATGAAGATGAGTCGGGTCGAAGACTCCCTGGTGGTTTGCGAGGAGTGCGGTCTGGCTCACCGGTGGCGACTCGTCGTCCATGGGGAGACGGCGCATTGCACGCGTTGCGAGGCCGTCCTGGGGCGACCGCACCGCCTCTCGATCGAAGCCGTCCTCGCCCTCACCGTCGCTGCCGCCGCTGCCTGGCTGATGGCCATCAATACGCC
>JAYVVB010000345.1:0-2931 GCA_043787455.1 Rhizobacter sp. | reverse complement strand
TCCGCGTCATCACGGCGATGCCGACCCTGCAGCACATCGTCGCCCGCCTGCTCGGCATGGGCGTGCGCCCCGAGCACGTGCGGTCGCCCGTGGCGTGAGGCTGCCCTATCGGATCGCGTTCGAGACCGCGAGCCAGAGCGGGATGCTGACCATGCCGAGGAGTGTCGAGACCGTGACGAGGCCGGCAACGAAGCGACCGTCGCCGCCCATGCGCACGGCCAGCACGTAGGCGCTGGCGGCGGTCGGCAGCGACGCGAACAGGACGACGATGGCGCGCTGATCGGGCGGCAGCGCGAGCACGGCGACCGCGACGAGCGCGACCATCGGCATCACTGCGTGGCGGATCGCGAGGAGCGCCGTGGCGAGCCCGGCCGAGTCCTTGAGCGCGCCGAATGCGAGACCGGCGCCGACCGACATCAGGCCGAGCGGCAGCGCCGCCGTGCCGATGCGCTGCAGCGTCGTCGCGAGGGCATCGGGTAGCGTCAGGCCGATCGCGTTGGCGGCGAGGCCGGCGAGGGTGCTGATGATGAGCGGGTTCTTCGCCAGCTCGCGCAGCGTCGACTGGCCGCCGTGACGCGCCAGCGGCCAGACCGCGGCGACGTTGCACACCGGCACGCTGATCGCGATCAGGAGCGCCATCCAGGCCAGTCCCTGCGCGCCGCCGAGCCGCTCCGAGAGGGCGAGGGCGATGTACGAATTGAAGCGATACGCGATCTGCGCACCCGACGCGTGCCGGCGCGCGTCGACGCCGGGCCAGCGGCCGAGCGCGAGCGCGAGGGCGATGCCGACCGCCAGCATCGCCAGCGCCGCGACCGCGAGCTTGACGGCCTGCGCCGGCTGCAGCGGGCTCTTGACGATCGAGTTGAAGAGCAGGACCGGAAAGAGCAGGTAGTAGACGAGCCGCTCGACCGCGTCCCAGACCGGCCGATCGAGGGCCGTGCGCCGGCAGATCACCCAGCCGATGAGGATGAGCAGGAAGTCGGGCAGGAGCAGGAGCGGGTTCGACACCGCGACGAGTGTGCCAGCGGGCGGTGCGCCGGCCACGCCGGCTCGACGGATCAGGCGGCCGACGCGCTGCCGCGGTGGACTTCCTCTTCGCCGCTACGTCGCAGGAGCTCGAACAGCTTCTTCCGGATCAGCATGCCTGGGCGGTCGCTGTCCATCGAGTACTCGACGCCGCGCCGGCGCGGGTCGATGGCGGCGTCGGGGTCGGTCGACTCGAGGATGTCTTTGTCCTCGCGCGTGATCTCGGCGTCGAAGTCGATCAGCATCTGCGCCGGACAGTCGGCTTCGGTGTCGTTGCGGAACAGCCATTGGCAGAGCTGCATCCGGCCGTCGTCGATGGGGGTGAAGCAGTTGATGATGATGTGGCGGATCCCTGAGGGATATTCGATGTCGAGCCGGCGCGAGAACGGCAGGAAGTAGGCGTTTCGCATGTGGCGCGTCGTCACTTCGTCGGTGACGCCGCTGATGCGCTGGAACTTCGCCGGGTTGGCGGCGGGAATGACGGTCTCGGCATAGAGGCCGGTCTCGCTCTCGACGATCTCGTACTTGCTCGGTGCCGGCTGCGCCGCGACGCCGAAGGTGGCGCGATGGACGAAGCTGAAGTGCGAGTTGTCGAAGCTGTTCTCGAGCGCGCGCATCGGGCTCGTGTCCCAGGTCTCGTAGAACTGGAAGATCGTTCGGTAGGCCGGGTCGTCGAACTCGGGGATCTGCGGCAGGTCGGCGATCGGCTCCTCGAGCGCGACCCAGGCGTAGCCGTAGCGGGCGGTGCATGCGTACGCTGGCGTCTTGTAGTCGGCCGGGATGACGCGCTCGGCGCCGTACTGCGGGATGTGGACGACGCGGCCGGTGCGGTCGTAGGTCCAGCCGTGGTAGCCGCATTGCAGCTTGCCGCGCAGCTCGCCTTCTTTCGGGCACCAGCCTTTCGAGAGCCTGGCGGTGCGGTGGCAGCAGCGGTCCTTCAGCGCCGCGGGCGCGCCCTCTTCGTCGAGGAAGAGGACGATGGCTTCGCCGAGCAGGGTGAACGGCTTCGGCCCGTCGGCGAGTTCCGACAGGGGCATGACCGCGTGCCAGAATTTGCGAAAGACCGGTTGGCGGGTGGTCAGCATGTTCGCTACTCCTAGCGCGACCGCCAGTAGCGCCGGTGCAGGGCCGTGATCGGCTCGACCATCGCTTCCACCGGGCCGATGACGCGGATGTCTTTCTGGCCGCGCGCGAAGACGTGGCGGCAAGGCAGGTCGAGCGTCGGGTTCTCGGGATGGTTGCCGGTCTCGGCGAGGAGCGCCTTCTCGGCGATGCCGAAGACGATGCGGCCGATGTTCGCCCAGTACTGCGTGCCCGCGCACATCGCACACGGCTCGACCGTGGTGACGAGCGTGCACGGCCAGAGCTCGGCGGGCGAGTAGCGCCGCGCCGCCTCGCGCGCGAGCACGGCCTCGGCGTGGTTGACGCTGTCGACGTTGCCCTGCTCCATGAGCACGCTCGTGTGGTCGGCCGCGACGAGCAGGGCGCCGAACGGATGATGACCGGCCTCCATCGCCCGGCGCGCCAGGGCGTGCGCGCGCTCGAGCATGGCTGACACCTGCGCCTGCGTCGGCTCGGAGCGACCATCGTTGTGCATCAGGCGACGCGATGCCTCATGGCCCAGGATGGCGCCAGCGCAGCCCTTTGAACCGACTGAAGGCAGCCAGATAGGCGTCGGGAACGAGCTTGCCCTTGACGTCGGTGGCAATGCCGAGCGAATGGAAGATGCTCCAGGGACGGGGTCCCGGGACGATCGCAACGCAATTCGCGCGGCTGCGAAGTTGCTCCGCGAATGCCAGGGCGTCGGCCAACACACTCGGCTTCATGAAGACTTTGGGATGAGTGACGACCCGAATGAACCCGCCCAGGACCAGCTCGGATGAACCGTATGCCGCATCCCCATTG
>JAYVVB010000344.1:0-9592 GCA_043787455.1 Rhizobacter sp. | reverse complement strand
TCGCCATCGCCGGCCTGGTCGCGCTCGCCGTCGCGATGGGCATCGGCCGGTTCGCTTTCACGCCCATCTTGCCGATGATGCTGCGCGACGGCGTCGTCGATCTGCATGCCGCGAGCTGGCTGGCGAGCGCGAACTACCTCGGCTATCTGAGCGGCGCCATCCTGTGCACGCTCCAGCCGCGGATCTGGGTGCAGCTGCCGCGGCTGCCCGTGGTCGATGCACCGACGATGACGCGCACTGGCCTCGCCCTGACGATGCTGCTTACGCTCGGCATGGCCTTGCCGACGCCGGCGCTCTGGCCCGTGCTGCGATTCGCCGCAGGTATCGCCAGCGCGCTCGTCTTCGTCTATTCGTCCGCCTGGTGCTTGACGCAGATCGCCGCGCGCGGCGAAGCTGCGCTCGGCGGCCTGATGTTCGCTGGGCCGGGCATCGGCATCGTTGCCAGCGGACTGCTCGCCAGCGTGATGGTGGCCTTGCAGTGGACGGCCAGCGCCGCCTGGGTCGTGTTCGCCGCGCTGGCGCTGATCCTGAGCGCGGCGGTGTGGCGCATCTTCCCGCCGGGCGTCGGGCGAGCGAAGACGGCGGGAGAGCCTTCGACCGCCGGGTCCGGCGTGAAGCCGGCGTCGTCCGTCGACGAAGGGGCCGCGATGTCGCACTCGCGCGCCGAAGTCGCGACCCTCGCCTTCGCCTATGGCCTGGCCGGCTTCGGCTACATCGTCACGGCGACGTTCCTGCCGGTAATCGCGCGCGCCGCGCTGCCGGGTTCGGCCTGGCTCGACCTGTTCTGGCCGATCTTCGGCGCCGGCGTGATCCTCGGCGCCTTGCTCGCGACGCGCGTTCGCGTCAGCGGCGATCTCCGTCTGGTGCTCGCCGTCGCCTATGTGATCCAGGCGGTCGGCATCGGTATCGGCCTCTTCGCGCCGACCACCGCGGGGTTCGCGCTCGGCAGCTTCCTGCTCGGGCTGCCCTTCACGGCGATCACCTACTTCGCGATGCAGGAGGTGCGGCGCCTGCGGCCGCTGCACTTGCCCGGCACCACAGGGCTCGTGACTGCCACCTGGAGTCTCGGTCAGACGCTCGGGCCGCCGATGGTGGCCGTGCTGCTCGGACGTATTGCCGACGTCGGCGCTGCGTTCTCGCTGTCGCTCGTCATCGCGGCCGGGGCGCTGCTCTTCGGAGCGATCGTTTTCTTCGCCGCTTCGCGGCTCTGGCCCAACGCGCCGTCGCCGCCGTTTCGGGCCGCGGCCGGGTGAGACGCGTCAGTCGCGCCCGAGGTTGCCGTACTCCGTCTCGGCGAACTGCCAAGCGTCTTCGCGCGAGGCGAACAGCTGCTCGCCGAGACTCTTCGCCGCGCCATTCCCGCGCGCGCCGTCGCCGCTCAGAAGAACGCCGGCTCTCCAGCCCGAATCACCCCAGGGCTCGACGATCGGGGTCGCTTGATAGCCTTCATCGGAGCCTTGCGAAGCATCAGACATGCGAATCTCCTCGACCGCTCGGTTGCTGGTATTCAAAAGAAGCGAGCGCTAGCTCGACAGGGATGAGTTCCTCAGCGATCCGGTTGATCCGGGTGCTGTCCCAGACCGGCTCTGCGTAGGCTGCGTCGAGCTCGGTGCGCAGGTGCTGGTACCTGCCGTTCAACTCATCTAGTTCCATTTTGCGGGCTCCCAGAGAGAGAAATTTGCTGTGGTGCAGCATGACGGCAATGGCCGCGTCGATCAACCCCCTGAACGCACGCGGCGGCATCGTCCTACACGCGCTTGCGCCGGTTTCCCTGCGCCAACGAGTCTTGGACCGGGCCGCCCGAGCCCGTCGAGAATGGCGGGTCGTACCGAGGCCTTGACATGAACGAAGCAACGCAAGCACCCCCGCTGCCCGACCACCTGTCGGTCGATCCGCGCAGCGCCCACCACGTGGCCGCCGTGTTCGAACGCGAGATCGGCATCCGCCTCAACGGCAAGGAGCGCTACGACGTCGAGGAGTACTGCGTCAGCGAAGGCTGGGTAAAGGTGCCCGCGGGCAAGACCCTCGACCGCAGGGGCCGGCCGCTCCTCATTACCCTGAAGGGCAAGGTCGAAGCGTTCTACCGGTAGCGGCTACATCCCGGCCGGCTCGACCTTGACGACGTCCGTCGCCATCAGCAAGTCGTTGTACGAAGTGTCGGTGAAGGGCCGCGACATCTCGAACAGCTCGTAGCCTTCACGCGGCTTCTTCTTCGCGGGTTTCGTTCCCGGCGCCGCCGCGGCGGCCGCCGGCGCGGCACGGGCTCCCGACGACATTGGCGAGGGCACCGCCTCGTGCAGCTTCAGCAGCTCGCGCATCCGGCTCAGCTCGCGCTCCTTGGAGGCCATCTGCGCGAGCATGGTCGAGTGGCGCTCGTGCAGCTCCTTCTTCACTTCATGGACGGCGGCGTGGACCGCGAGGTCGAGGGTGCGTTTGTTGAAGCGATGGAGGATGCAGTACAGGCTGAGGCCGGTGGAGATGCAGCAGAAAATCGTGAACAACATGATCGGACTCCGGGGCCCGAAGGCCTGCCGGCTGCACGAGCAGGACGGCAGGCGAAGGTAGCGCAAGTCATCGTCGCCTGCCTGCTCGGGCGTCGTGTCGTCGTGCGGTTTGCCACGCACGGCGCGACCGACGGACAGCCGGCGTGCCCACGCGGAAGATCAGACGCCGAGCCTTCGCGCGACCTCGGCAGCGATCGCCAGGCTCGCCGTCAATCCCGGCGATTCGATGCCGTAGAGGTTCATCAGGCCCGACACGCCGTGCGCTTCGGGGCCTTGGAGGACGAAGTCGCTCGCCGGCTCGTCCGGCCCCTGCAGCTTCGGCCGCACGCCGCTGTACGCAGGCGCCAGGGAGCCATCCTTCAGGCCCGGCCAGTAACGGCGGATGGCCGCGTAGAAGAGCGCGCTCCGCGCCGGGTCGACGGCGTAGTCGATCTCCTCGGGCGACGTCGCGGCCAGCCATTCGACGTCGGGACCGAAGCGCGCCTGGCCGGCGAGATCGAGCGTGAGGTGGACGCCGAGGCCGCCCGGCTCAGGCACGGGATAGACCAGACGCGTGAACGGCGACCGGCCGGCAAGCGCGTAGTAGTTGCCCTTGGCGAACCACGTCGCCGGCACGTGTGCGGCGGCCAGTCCGTCGATGCGACGCGCCAGCGCCGGCGCATGCAGGCCGGTCGAATTGACGAGCAGGCCGGCCCCGATCTCGAACGGCGACGCGCCGCCGATGCGCAGGACGAAGCCGTCGCGGACGACGGTCGCGCCCTCGAACGGAGAGCGCAGCACGAGCACGCCGCCGGCGCGTTCGAGGTCGCCCTGGTAGGCGAGCATCAGCGCGTGGCTGTCGACGATGCCGGTCGCCGTCGAAAGCAGCGCGGCTTCGCCGGAGAGCGCCGGCTCGAGCGCGCGCGCCGCGTCCCCGCTCAGCCAGCGCAGACCCTCGACGCCGTTGCCGAGGGCGCGGCGCTCGATCGAGCGCAGTGTCTCGACCTGCGCCGGCGTCGCCGCGACGACGAGCTTGCCGCAGCGCCGGTGGCCAACGCCGTGCGCTTCGCAGTACGAATAGAGCAGGCGCCGGCCGGCGACGCAGAGCCGCGCCTTGAGCGAGCCCGCGGCGTCGTAGATGCCGGCGTGGATGACCTCGCTGTTGCGCGAACTGATGCCGTTGCCGATGCCCGACTCGGCCTCGAGCACGATGGTCTCGCGACCGCGCAGCGCGAGCTCGCGCGCGACCGCGATGCCGACGGCGCCGGCCCCCACGACGACGGCATCGATGCGGTCCAAGCGCGGCGGCGAACGGGTTCTTACTGAACGAACTGCGGCGCGTGCGGGATCGTCGAGCTCTGCTTGGCGTCGTGGTTGATCCAGAGCTGCGCGCGCTCCTCCTCGACCAGGTGCGCGATCTTGGCCATCGACCGCAGCGACTGCTCCTTGTCAAAGTTGAACCCCGGCACACGGCGCGCGGCGAAGTTCTCCTGGAAGTGGGCGACATCGCCGCTCAGCACCACCATGCCGGTCTTCGGCAGACGCACGACGAGCGACTGGTGGCCCGGCGTGTGCCCGGGGGTCGAGAGGATCCGTACCGAGCCGTCGCCGAAGACGTCGGCGTCGCCTTCGAGCTTCACGACGCGGCTGTTGCGCAACTGGTCGTAGGTCGCGGGCACGAAACCGAACTTCGCCGCGTCGGGCCCGAAGGCCGCTTCGTACTCGGCCTTCTGGATGTAGAGCGTCGCCACGGTGAAGAGATTGCCGTTGCCGACGTGGTCGCCGTGCGAATGTGAGAACGCGAGGACGTTGACCTGCGCCGGCGTCACGCCGATCTCGGCGAGTTGCGAGACCAGTGTCTTCGTGCGCACGGCGCGCGAGCGCGGGCCGACGATGCCTTCGGGCTTGTCGACGAGCGAGTCGGGGTAGCCCGAGTCCCAGAGCATCCAGTCCTTGCCGTGCTGGATCAGGTAGCAGTTGTCGCTGAACACCGCGCTCTCGCCGACGTGAAATCCCGGTGACCAGGGCGAGAGATCGGGGATGTGCGCTTCGCCGCAATAGAGGACGTAGAGCCGCTGCACGCCGCTCGGCGGCGCCGCGTTCATCGCACCGCACCCAGCGACGATGGCGGCGATCGCGACGAGCAGGAGTGCGGCGCCGCCGCGGCGCCAGCGTCGAATGCAATTCACGACGTGGTCCTCTTCGCCGCTAGTCGCGATACCCGGGCAGCTCGCGATCGACGATCCGCATCATGGCTTCGAAGTAGAGGCGCTCGCGCTCGGCACGCGGATGCCGGTCATCGGCGCTCGGCGTCTGCACCCGGGCGACGATCTCGTCCGACAACACCTCGATCGGCTGGCCGGTGGAGAGCGCGAGGATCTGGTTGCGGCACACACGCTCGAGCCGGTAGAGCCGGCGGTAGGCCTGCGCGACCGTGTCGCCGGTAACGAGAACGCCGTGGTTCTTCATGAAGACGATCGGCTTGGTGCCCATCGCGGCGGCGAGGCGCTCGCCCTCCTCGAGGGTCGCGGCCAGGCCGGTGTAGTCGTCGTCGTAGGCGATCAGGCCGTGGAAGAAGGCCGCGGTCTGGCTCGCCGGGAGCAGCCGGTTGTCCTTCAGCATGTTGAGGGCGATGGTCCAGGTCTGGTGCGTGTGCATCACGACGCGAGCTCCGGTGATCCGGTGGATCGGTGCGTGGATGCATTGGGCCGAGAGCTCGAGCGAGCCCTGGCCTTCGAGCACGTGGCCGGCTTCGTCGAAGACGATCAGGTCGCGCGCGCGCGCCTCCGACCAGTGCCAGCCGTAGGGCAGGATCAGGTACCGATCGTCGCGACCCGGCACCGTCATCGTGAAATGGTTGTCGATGCCTTCCTCGAGCTCGTGCAGCACCGCCATGCGGTGCGCCGCGGCGAGGTGGACACGGGCTTGGGCGATGGCGTCGGCTTCGGCGACGCGCGGCGAGATCAACGGACGGACGGACATCGGCGGGCTCCCAGGCTGCGAAGAAGCCAAGCTTACGCGCTCGCCGCGGCCGACGGCGCGACCCTTACGGCGTCGAGCTTCTCAGCGCCGCGGCGATCTTCTCGATCACCGTCGAGGCGTGCGCCGGATCGAGCCAGCGCAGCACGATGACCGCGTCGAGCTCGGGATCGATGCCGACGTAGTGGCCGCCGGCGCCAACCATGAAGGCCGCGCGCTCCGACATTCCGGGGAAGGCGCGGCCGTTCCGGTTGAGCCAGAGGAGACGCCCGTAGAACGGCGCGATCGCGCACGGCGCGGTCATTCGCTCGACCCAGGCGCGCGGCACGAGCTGGCGACCGTCGCACGCGCCGCCGTCGAGCAGCATCTGGCCGATGCGCGCCTGGTCGCGGGCGCTGATAGACACGCCCGCGCCCCAGTGCGTTCCGCCGGGCACGGACTGGACGCGGCCGACGCCGGGCATGTCGATCCATGCATCGTCGTAGCCGCGCCAGGCGAAGTCTTCGCCGCCACCGACCGGGCGCAGCACTTCGTCAAGGAAGACCCCGGGCAAGGGCTTGCGAAACAGATGCAGCAAGGCCAGCGCGAGCTGGTTGATGCGCACGTCGTTGTATTCCCAGTACGTGCCGGATGCCTGCAACGGACGCGCGCCGCCCTTCGGGCCGCCGGCCGGGCGCCGGTCCTGCGCCACCTTGCGCCAGCGGTCGACGGTGTCCGGGAGGCCGAAGCACGTCCCTTCCCAGTCGCTCGTCTGCGTCAGCAGGTGGGTCCACGTGACGCGGCGGTTTTGCACGCTGTCGAAGCCGATGCCGGGCAGCCGCTCGACGATCGGCGCGTTCTCGTCGGGCAGCAGCCCCTGGCCTTGGGCGACGCCGGCGAGGAGCGCGAGATAGGTCTTGGCGACGCTGAAGGTCAGATCGGCGCGCGCCGGCTCGCCCCAGGCGGCGATCTCTTCGCCACGGCGCCGGACGACGCCGGACTGCGGCCCGCGCGCATGCACCGGGCCGCGCAGTCGATCGAACGGCAGTGGGTCGTCGTGGTGGACGCCCCACGGCGTCTGACCGGGTGCAAGCGCGGCCGCCGGGTCGCGCGGCCACGGCACCTCGTGCGCCTGGGCGAAGCGCGCCGCTTCGGCGAACGGCGAAGACTTCGGCAGCGATCGGGGCGGATCGGCGCTAGTCGTCACTCCACCTTCGCCCCCGACGAGTTCACCACCTTCTCCCACTTCGCTGTCTCGGCCGCGATGGCCTTGCCGAAGTCGTCGGGCGAGCCGGGGATCGGCTTGCCGCCGAGCTCGGCCAAGCGCTCGCGCATCTTCGGGTCGGCGAGCGCGCGGTTCACCTCGGCATTGACCTTGTCGATGATGTCCTTCGGCGTGCCCTTGGGCATGCCGATGCCGAACCACGCTGTCGCCTCGTAGCCGGGCACGGTCTCGGCGACGGTGGGCAGTTGCGGCAGCGATGGTTCGCGTTCCTGCGAGGTGACGCCGAGGGCGCGGATCTTGCCGCCCTTGATGTGGCCGACCGACGACGGCAGGTTGTCGAAGATGACGTCGACCTGGCCGCCCATCAGGTCGGTGAGCGCCGGCCCTGCGCCCTTGTACGGCACGTGCAGCATGTCGCAGCCGGTCATCGACTTGAAGAGCTCGCCCGAGAGGTGCACCGAGGTGCCGCTGCCCGATGACGCCATGTTGATCTTGCCTGGGTTGGCCTTGCAGTAGGCGATGAACTCCGCGACCGTCTTCACCGGCAGCTTGGTGCTCACCTCCATCACGTTGGGCGTGCGCACGATGCCCGCGACCGGGGCGATGTCGCGGATGAAGTTGAAGCTGAGGTTCTTGTAGAGCGTCGCGTTGATGCCGTTGGCCGGGTTGACGAGCAGCATCGTGTAGCCGTCGGGGGCCGCGTTGACGACGTACTCGACGCCCATGTTGTTGCCGGCGCCGGGCTTGTTCTCGACCACGAACGACTGGCCCATGTGCTCGGTGAGCCACTGCGCGACGATGCGCGCGAGCACGTCGGTCGTGCCCGCCGGCGGATAGGGCACGACCCACTTCACGGGCTTGGTCGGATAGTCCGCGGCGCGGGCCACGCCGCTCGCGACGGCGACGCAGACGAGCAGCAGGATGGGGAGTCGGGGCAACCGGAACATCGGAAAGTCTCCTGGCAAGGCGGCGTTCGCCGGCGATGCTAGGGGCTCCGCACGCGTCGCGGTGCTGTGGCGGACCCTGATGGCCCGAGCGCCGCTCCGGCTCGCGTCAGCGCGTGTCGCGGCTCGCTTCTCTGAGAGCCGCGGGCACGGTGCCGGCCCAGCTGCGCTCCATCAGCTCGTACTCGTCGAAGTTGGTGTCGGAGACCTCGGGGACCTTCGGAATCTCCCACTCGGCCTCGAGCGCCTCGTGGGCTTCGCGCGCGGCGCGCTCGGTGGAAGCGAGCTTGATCGCGCGCAGCGCGTCGATGATCGTCGCGAGCAGCGGTGAGGGCTCGTCGCTTGCCAGGATCTCGGCTTCCGCGAGGGCGCGACCGACCACCGTCGGCGGCAGGGCCTCGACCGCGGGCCAGCCGGCGTTGCGGAGCTCGTCGTGGACGATGAAGAGATGGCGCACGACCTGCGTCGCGGGATCGTGGACGAGCAAGCGCGCGCCGAGCTCGGCGCGCTGCTGGATCACGAGCGAAGGCGGCGTGTCGGTACGGGAGTCGGTGAACGAAGGCTCGACCGCCTGGCGTGGTTGCTCGAGCCGGAGAGACCGATGGAGCACGTCCCTCATCCAGCGCAGCGAGCCGCGCTTGGCCGGGGCGGCGGCGGAGCGGCCGGCTTGCGGATCGAGGCGCTGCGACAGTTTGGGGGGCATGGACGTTTCGCTCGTGCTTCGAGGTATCGGCCTCTGTCGTTTCGGCGCACGGCGTGCCGACTTGAGTACTCGCCGGCGTCGTGCCGCTCGTCGGGCGGGGCGAGCGTGCAAACTTGGCAGGCGGGCCCTGGGTCAGGGGTCGTTCGACTTCGTGCCGACATCGCTTCAGTCCGCGTGCGAAGGTGTCGATAGCTCACCATCGTCGTCACTCTTCAGAAGGCTCCGGACATGGATGCCGCTTCTTCTTCCGTCGTCGCCGCCGCCGGCGCTGCCGATCCCGGAACCGTCCAGGGCGCCGCAGCGATGTCGGTGCTGAAGAAGGCGCTCGACATGCAGGCGTCGTCGGCCGCGCAGCTGATCCAGGCCTTGCCCCAGCCTGTGCTCGCGACCTTGGGCAGCGTCGGCACGCAGCTCAACGCCTTCGCCTGAGCGCACGCCGCGAGCACGCGGCAGAGGTCAGCCTGCCGCGCCGGTCGCTGGCCAGAGCCAGGCCGCGCCACGCACGCCCGACGAGTCGCCGTGGCGGTTGCGGACGACCGACGTCGTGCAGCGGTCGGAGAACACGTGCTCGGGCAGCAGCGTCGCGAGCGCGCCGTACAGCTCATCGATGTTCGACACGCCGCCACCGAGAACGATGATGTCGGGGTCGAGCACGTTGATCACCGACGCCAGCGCGCGCGCGAGCCGACGCGAGTAGCGTGCCATCGTCGCCTGCGCCACGGGCTCGCCGGTGCGCGCGAGCGCTGCGATCGAGCGCGCGTCGAGCGCCTCCGCGGTGCTCAACGCGCTGTGACGCCGATGGTCGGCCGCGAGGCCGGGCCCTGACAGGTAGGTCTCGATGCAGCGCTGCCGGCCGCAGTAGCAGAGCGTCTCGGGCAGGTCGGGCTCGGTGCGCGACGGCATCTCGTCGTGGCCCCATTCGCCGGCGATCGAGTTCGCGCCGATCCACAGCCGTCCGTCGTGGACGATGCCGCCGCCGACGCCGGTGCCAAGGATCACGCCGAAGACGAGGCGATGACCCGCGCCGGCGCCGTCGGTCGCTTCCGAGAGGGCGAAGCAGTTGGCGTCGTTCTCGATCCGCACTTCGCGGCCCAGCGCTGCGGCGAGGTCGCGCGGGAATGGCCGGCCGTTGAGCACCGTCGAGTTCGCGTTCTTGATGAGGCCGGTGACGTGCGAGACCGCGCCCGGCGTGCCGACGCCGACGTCGCCGCGCTCGCCGAGATCGTCCTCGAGGCCGACGACGAGCCGGCGCACCGCTTCGACCATCGCGTCGTAGTCG
>JAYVVB010000343.1:0-2598 GCA_043787455.1 Rhizobacter sp. | reverse complement strand
GATCACGTCGCGGATGCTCGGCGAGTCGGTGAGCAGCATCACGAGGCGGTCGATGCCGATGCCGCAGCCGCCGGTGGGCGGCATGCCGATCTCGAGGGCACGGATGAAGTCGGCGTCGTAGTACATCGCCTCCTCGTCGCCGGCTTCCTTGTTCGCGGCCTGGGCGCGAAAGCGCGCCGCCTGGTCTTCGGCATCGTTGAGTTCGGAGAAGCCGTTGGCGTATTCGCGGCCGGTGATAAAGAGCTCGAAACGCTCGGTCACCGACGGGTCGGCGTCGGAGGCGCGCGCCAGCGGCGACACCTCGACCGGATAGTCGACGATGAAGGTCGGCTGCCAAAGTTGGGCCTCGACAGCGGCCTCGAAGACGCCGAACTGGAGTTCGGGCAGCGTCCAGTGCGCGGACGCGGCGGCGCCGAGTGCAGCCAGCTTCGATCGCAGCGCGTCGACGCTGACCGCTTCGGCATCGCTCAGGCCGGCATGGCGCACGATCGCCTCGCGCACGGTCATGCGCGCGAACTTCGCATCGAGGTCAACCTCCCGGCCGGCATACGTGAGCTTCGCGGAGCCGGCAGCTTCGCGCGCGGCATGGCGCAGCACCTCCTCGGTGAAGTCCATCAGGTCGTGGTGGTTCCAGTACGCGGCGTAGAACTCCATCATCGTGAACTCGGGGTTGTGCCGCGCCGAGATGCCTTCGTTGCGAAAGCTCCGGTTGATCTCGAACACGCGCTCGAAGCCGCCGACGATGAGGCGCTTGAGATAGAGCTCGGGCGCGATGCGCAGGAACATCTGCTGATCGAGCGCGTTGTGATGCGTCACGAACGGCTTGGCGTTCGCGCCGCCCGGGATCGGATGGAGCATCGGCGTCTCGACCTCCATGAAGCCGTGCTCGACCATGAATCGGCGGATCGACGACAGCGTCTTGCTCCGTGCCGCGAACCGCGCGCGCGCCGTCTCGTCGGTGATCAGGTCGACGTAGCGCTGGCGGTACTTGCCTTCAGCGTCGGCGAGGCCGTGGAACTTGTCGGGCAGGGGCCGGAGGCTCTTGGTGAGGAGACGGAGCTTCTCGACCTTCACCGTCAGCTCGCCGGTCTTGGTCTTGAAGAGCAGGCCTTCGGCGCCGACGATGTCGCCGAGATCGAAGTGCTTGAAATACCCGTACTCGACGTCGCCGATCGCATCGACGCTGACGCGCAGCTGGATCCGGCCGCCCGCGTCCTGCAGCGTCGCGAAGCTCGCCTTGCCCATCACCCGCTTGAGCATCAGCCGCCCCGCGACCGAGACGGCGATCGCCTGCGGCTCGAGCGCCTCGTTGTCGAGATGACCGTACTTGCGCGCCAGCTCGGCGGCGCGATGCTTCGGCTTGAAGTCGTTCGGGAACGCGATGCCGCGCGTGCGGATCGCGGCGAGCTTGTCGCGGCGTTCGGCGACGAGGGCGTTCTCGTCGGAGGGGGTCGGTTCGGAGGGGGTCATCGCTTCGCCAGCGACGCCGACGCCTCGGCGTTGACCTCGTCGGCCGACCGGTACTCGGGGACGAGGTTCTTCAACTGGCGCAGCATCGCCGTGTGATCGTCGGCTTCGCACGCCGCGCGCAGCGATTCGAGCATCTTGTCGAGCAGCGCCGGCTCGATGTGGCGCTCGCGCGCGCACATGATGCGCGGGTGGTCGCTCGGCACCACCGACTCGCCGATCAGCAGCTCCTCGTAGAGCTTCTCGCCCGGGCGCAGGCCGACGTACCGGACCTCGATGTCGCCGTCGGCGTGCTGCGGCGTGCGCTCGGTAAGGCCCGAGAGATGGATCATGGTGCGGGCGAGGTCGGCGATGCGCACCGGCTCGCCCATGTCGAGGACGAAGACGTCGCCGCCGCGCGCCATCGCGCCCGACTGGACGACGAGTTGCGCCGCTTCGCCGATCAGCATGAAGTAGCGAATGATGTCCGGGTGGGTGATCGTGACCGGACCGCCGGCCTCGATCTGGCGCCGAAAGAGCGGCACCACCGAGCCCGACGAGCCGAGCACGTTGCCGAAGCGGACCATCGAGAACATCGTGCGCCCGCCGCTCTTCATCGCCGCCGCCTGGAAGATGAGCTCGGCGGCGCGCTTCGAGGCGCCCATCACGTTGGTGGGCCGCACCGCCTTGTCGGTCGAGATCAGGATGCACATCTCGACCCCGGCCTCGAGGGCAGCACGAGCGACGACGAGCGTTCCGAAGACGTTGTTGCGCAGCCCCTGCTGCATGTTCGCCTCGACCAGCGGCACGTGCTTGTAGGCTGCTGCGTGATAGATCGTCTGCACCCGATGCTCGCGCATCAGCATCGCCGCCAGCTTCTCGTCGAGCACCGAGCCGAGGCAGGCGACGAACTCGATGCCCGGCCAGGTCTCGCGCAGCTCGTGGTCGATCGAATAGAGCGCGAACTCGGAATGGTCGAGGAGGAGGAGCTTTCTCGGACGCTGCGAGGCGATCTGCCGGCACAGCTCGCTGCCGATCGAGCCGCCCGCGCCGGTGACGAGCACGACCTTGCCGGCGATGTTGCGGGCGAAGAGGGCCGGGTCGGGCGGCACCGGGTCGCGGCCGAGGAGATCGGCGACATCGACCTCGCGG
>JAYVVB010000342.1:0-4561 GCA_043787455.1 Rhizobacter sp. | reverse complement strand
ACCGGCGTGATCGAGAGCTACATGTCGTCGGGCTCGACCGGCTACGACACCAAGACCTACGAGCACATCAAGTACTGGTACGACACCCAGGCCTGGCTGCCGAAGAACGCGGTTCTGATCAACAAGGCCGCGTTCGACGCGCTCGACAAGCCGACCCAGGCGGCCGTCATGAAGGCGGGCGCGGATGCCGAGGCGCGCGGCTGGGCTCTCTCGCAGCAGAAGAACGGCGAGTACCTCGAGCTCCTCAAAAAGAACGGCATGCAGATCCTGCCGCCGTCGCCGCAGCTGAAGGCCGACATGGCCAAGGTCGGCGACACGATGCTGAAGGAGTGGCTCGACAAGGCCGGCGCCGAAGGCAAGACGGTCGTCGACTCGTTCAAGAAGATGTAGGCGCGGACGCGCCGATGTTCACGCCATTCGCGCCGGTGCGCGGCCCGCTCGGCCGCGCCCTCGACAAGCTCTACGACGGCACCGCCGCGCTCGGCGCGGCGGCCATGGTGCTGCTGCTCGTGATGGTGATGCTCTCGGTGATCTCGCGCCAGGTCGGCTTCAACATCGGCGGCATCGATGCCTACGCCGGCTACATGATGGCCGCCGCGGGCTTCCTCGCGATGGCCCATACGCTCAAGCGTGGCGAGCACATTCGCGTCACCCTGCTGCTCGCGACGCTGGAGGGCAGGAGCAAGCACGCGCTCGAGATCTGGGCCCTCTTCGCGGCGACGCTGCTGGCGCTGCTCATGGCCGGCTACAGCTGCAAACTCGCCTGGCAGTCGTACACCTTCCACGACATCTCGACCAGCAACGACGCGACGCCGCTCTGGCTGCCGCAGATCTCGATGGCGCTCGGCGCCGTCGTTCTCGCCATCGCCTTCATCGACGAGCTTGTGCTCGAGATCCGCGGCGAACGCGTCGTTCCGGTGAGCGACGAAGCGTCGCGCAACGAGTAGCTCATGAGCGACTTTTCGATCACCGCGCTGCTCATCGTCTCGCTCTTCCTGATCCTCGCGAGCGGCGTCTGGATCGGCCTCACGCTCTCGGGCGTGGCCTGGATCGGCATGCAGATGTTCAGCTCGCGTCCCGCTGGCGACGCGATGGCCGTGACGATCTGGGGCTCGGCCTCGAGCTGGACGCTGACCGCGCTGCCGCTCTTCATCTGGATGGGCGAGATCCTCTTTCGCACGCGCCTTTCACAGGACATGTTCAAGGGCCTGGCGCCGTGGATGCAGCGCCTGCCGGGTCGGCTCCTGCACACCAATGTCGTCGGCTGCGCGATCTTCGCCGCGGTGTCGGGCTCGAGCGCCGCGACGTGCGCGACGATCGGCAAGATGAGCCTGCCCGAGCTCGCCAAGCGCGGCTACCCCGACATGATGTCGCTCGGCTCGCTCGCGGGCGCCGGCACGCTCGGCCTGCTCATCCCGCCGTCGATCATCATGATCGTCTACGGTGTCACCGCCGACGTCTCGATCTCGCAGCTCTTCATCGGCGGCGTGATCCCGGGCATCGTGCTCGCCGGCATCTTCTCGCTCTACATTGCCGTCTGGTCACTGAAGAACAAACACCTGATCCCGCCGCCCGACGCGCCGATGAGCTTCGCCGAGAAGCTGCACGAATCGAGGAGCCTGATCCCGGTCGTGCTCCTGATCGTCGCCGTCCTCGGCTCGATCTATACCGGCATCGCCACGGCGACTGAGGCGGCGGGCATCGGCGTTTTCGGCTCGCTCGTGATCTCGGCGGCGCAGGGGTCGATGAACTGGGCGACGTTCAGGGAATCGCTGATGGGCGGCACGCGCCTGTACTGCATGATCGCGCTGATCCTCGCCGGCGCTGCGTTCCTCACGCTCAGCATGGGCTACATCGGCCTGCCGCGTCACCTCGCGGAGTGGATCGCAACGCTGGGCCTCAGCAAGTTCTCGCTCATCCTCGCGCTCACCGCCTTCTATGTCATCCTCGGTTGTTTCCTCGACGGCATCTCGATGGTCGTGCTGACGATGGGCGTGATCATGCCGACGGTGCAGAAGGCCGGCATCGACACGCTCTGGTTCGGCATCTTCATCGTCATCGTCGTCGAGATGGCGCAGGTGACGCCGCCGGTCGGCTTCAATCTCTTCGTGCTCCAGGGCATGACGAAGCGGCCGATCGGCACCATCGCAGCGGCGGCATTCCCGTTCTTTCTGCTGATGGTCGGGATGGTCGTCATCCTCTACGCGTTCCCGCAGCTCGCGACCTTCCTGCCGCAGCAGATGAAGCGATAGCGCGAGTCGCGCGCGCTCAGCGCAGGACGAAGTAGAGTGTGACGGCGACGACGATCGCGGCGAGCACCCAGCCGATCGTTCCCGCAGGCTCGCGCGCCCGGGGTGTGACCACGATGGTCGCGGCCGAGGCTCCGGCCGGCGCCCGCGCCTGCAGCGTCGCCTCGAAGGCGCGGAAGAAGTCCTCGGCGATCTTCGACGCCGTGGCGTCGATCAGACGCGAGCCGATCTGCGCCATCTTGCCGCCGACCGTGGCGCGCGCGACGTAGGCGAGCTTCGTGACGAGCGGCTCCAGCGCCGTGAGCGCGACGTCGGCCGAGCCCTTGCCGAAGCCGGCGACGCCGCCCGAGCCGTCAAAGTTGATCGTGTAGCTCGACGGCGCGACGACGTTGGTCATCTTCAGGTTGCCCTTGAAGCGCGCGCTGACGGGACCGATCTTCATCGCGACGACGGTGACGAGCGCGTCGTCGCCGACACGCTCGAGCGACTCGCAGCCGGCGATGCAGCCCTTCAGCGTCTCGGGGTCGTTGAGCGCGGCCCAGGTCGTGTCGACGCTGGCCGGGATGAGACGTTCGCCACTGAGTTCCATCGTCGCATTGTCCTACTTGGCGCTGCGGGGCGGCGGCCGCTCGCGCAGCGCGACGGCGAGGTCGGCGAGGCTCGCCAGGTTGTGCACCGGCAGGAACCGGTCGACGTGCGGCATCAGCGCGCGCACGCCGCCGGCGCGCGGCTCGAAGCGGTCGAAGCGCAGCAGCGGGTTGAGCCACACGATCTCGCGCGCGAAGAGACGCAGCTGTGCTGCGGCACGCGTGAGCTCGCCCTGTTCGTCGCGGTCGAGGCCGTCAGTGACGAGGAGGAGCGCGGCGTTGCCGCCGAGCAGGCGCCGCGCCCAGTGGCGATTGAAGTCGTCAAGGCACGACGCGATCCGCGTCCCGCCCTTCCAGTCCTCGACCTGGGCGCTGGCGAGCGCAAGCGCGAGGTCGGGGTCGCGATGGCGCAGCGCCCGCGTGATGTTCGTGAGCCGCGTGCCGAAGGTCAGCGTGTGGACCTTGAGGTAGCGCCGCGTCAGGCCGTGCACGTAGTGCAGCATGAGGCGCGCATAGCGGTCCATCGAGCCGGAGATGTCGAGCAGGACGACGATCGTCGGCAGCTCGGTCCGCGGCTGGCTGAAGCGCGGCACGAGCGTCTCAGGCTGGCGCGCCATCGCGAGCATCGTCGCGCGCAGGTCGATCCGGCCGCGCGCGCTGGCCGCGTGCCGGCGCCGGCGCACCGGCGCGAACGGCAGCGGCACTTCCTCTGCGAGGCGCTGGGCGAGCTCGAACTCGGCCGCGGTCATCGATTCGAAGTCGACGCTCTGCAAGCGCTCGCGGTCGGAGAAGGTGAAGCTGGTCTCGAACTCGATCTCTTCGCCGGGCTTGTCGCGCGGCCGTGCCGCGTCGGGCAGCGGCGAGGGCGCGAGCGCGTCGGCGAGGCGGTGCGATCGCGGCTTCGTCTCGCGGTCGCCGCGGCCGCTGATCTTCGGCAGCATCTCGGCCATCATCCGTTCGAGCAGCTTGGGATCGCGCCAGAACGCCGCGAAGGCGTCGTCGAAGAGCGGCTGCTGCTCGTGCCGGTCGAGCATCACCGCCGAGAGCGCGGCGTGGACGTCGTCGCGCCGGCCGAGCCCCACGGCCTCGATCGCCTCGAGCGCGGCGAGGACTCGATCCGGCCCGACCGGCACGCCGGCGTGGCGCAGGATACGCGCGAAGTGGACGACGTTGTCGGCGAGCATCGCCGCTCAGGCTTGCGTCGTCGCCTGCAGCTCGTCGAGCAGCTTGGCGATGTCGCCGCCCTGCATCTTGGCGATGTCGTCGCGGTGCTTGAGCAGCACGCCGAGCGTGTCGCGCACGTTGTCGGGCGCGAGGCTGATCGCATTCAACGCGACGAGCGCGTTGGTCCAGTCGATGGTCTCGGCGATGCCCGGCGCCTTGAAGAGATCGAGGCTGCGCATCCGCTGCACGAAGTGCACGACTTGGGCGTAGAGGCGCTCCGACGCGCCCGGCGCGCGGATGCGCACGATCTGCAGCTCGCGCTCGACGTCGGGATAGTCGACCCAGTGATACAGGCACCGGCGTTTCAGCGCATCGTGGATCTCGCGCGTGCGGTTGCTGGTGATGACCACGATCGGCGGCGCATCGGCCTTCACGGTGCCGAGTTCGGGGATCGTGATCTGGTTCTCGGCCAGCACCTCGAGCAGGAAGGCGTCGAAAGGCTCGTCGGCGCGGTCGAGCTCGTCGATGAGAAGGACCGGCGATCGCGTCTGCGTCAGCGCC
>JAYVVB010000341.1:0-3231 GCA_043787455.1 Rhizobacter sp. | reverse complement strand
GAAGATTTCCATGCGGCCGTCGTCGTTCTCGCCCATCGAGAGCATGTCGATCCAACCGCCGAGCGATTCCCAACCGCTCCACCCATTGTTGGGCGCTGTTTGCCATTTGTGCCAGACGGCTCCGTCGCTGCCGCGCGCGAATATTTCCATGCGTCCATCCGCATTCTGCGCGACCTCGAGCATATCGACCCAACCGCCGAGCGACGTCCAGCCGCTCCACCCACTGTTGGGCGCCGTTTGCCACATGTGCCAGACGGCGCCGTCGCTACCGCGAACGAAGACTTCCAGTCGTCCGTCCGCATTTCGCGCGACGTCCAGCATGTCGATCCAGCCGCCGAGTGAAGCCCACCCGCTCCAACCGTTGTTTGGCGCCGTTTGCCAGTTATGCCAAAGTGCACCGTCGGAGCCGCGCGCAAAAATCTCCAACCGCCCATCGGCATTTTGCCCGACTTCGAGCCGATCGATCCAGCCGCCCATCGAGGCCCAACCGCTCCAACTCCCATTGGGTGAGGTCTGCCAGGTGTGCCACACCGCGCCGTCTCCGCCGCGCGCAAACACCTCGACACGCGTGTCGTCATTTTGAGCGACGTCGATCAGGTCGACCCAGCCGCCCAGTGACGACCAACTGGTCCAGCCATTATTCGGCGCCGTTTGCGTTTGGTGCCATACGGCACCGTCCGAACCGCGTGCGACGAGTTCGATGACTCCGGGCAACGGGAAGAGATTGTCGCTCGTCGGATAGACGGCTGTGCCTGCCGGATAGTAGCTTTGTACGAGCGATGTGAAACGCGTGAACCCATCGGTGCGTCCCGTAAGATTCGTATAGGTTTGCGCGAGCGTCCCGGCGGCAGCCCGCGTAATTTCTTCCCAACTAAACCGCAGTTGATGACGCAAGAAATTTAAGAACAGTGTCGAGCAACCCGTCGATACATAATTCCGGTCGGTCGGATCGTTCACGTTGACAAAATCCGGGCGCCCCGGCGCATTAAGCCATGAAGAAGCCGACTCGAAGCCACCAAGCTCGGCCGGATAGAGTTGCGTGGCGAGCACGCGCGAGAGACCCTCGCCGTTGCTTGCGCCACAATTCCAACCGGCAGCCTGTGCCGCCGAGAACACTTCGACTTCTTCGGCAACAACGAGCATACGCGTATGATCGACATCTGGTGTGGCCGCGGTACTTCCGTCGCAGTACATATCGACTGCGGCACAACCGTAATGATACGCGCCTCCGATACCCGCGGCGATAATGATGTTGAACGGTAGCCCACCCGGTGTGAGCCCATCAAAGTAGCTCTGTAGCATCGCGTACTCATATTCGCACGACGCGAGCACCGCATCCGCGATGATGGGACCATTCGTTGGTAAGCTCGTTGCATCGTAATAAACGTTGAAGTGAGCGGTGCTCCCACGCAGTGTCGTAGGATAATCAAAGCCTACGCGCGGCCCGGCGTCGACACGCGCGGAAACGAGCGCGTGAACCTCGCCCCGCGCTGTCTGCATGATATGCGCGGCGCTTGTCGTCGCCGATTCCCTCACGGGTAGGCCGGGCATGATCGATTCGCGGGGTGGCCGCAATTGCGGGCGGCTCTCGTTCTGTGCCTGCATACTCGGTTGCGGCATCGATGATACCGCGGGCGACGATAATGCTTCGTGTTGCAGCCGCGGCATCGGCATCGACAAAGCCGATCCAAGTTCTGGGTTTCCAGCTTGCATGCTCGGTCGAGGCATTGTCGGCGCAGATGATCGGATCTGTTCGCCGGGCCGCGGCATCGAAAGCGGTGGCATCTGACCCTCGTTCGCGCCCGCGGCGGCGGGTTGCGGCATTTCGCCCGTTGTGTTGGGTGTTACGAGCGATTCGCCAAGCCCGACTCGAAGTCCGGAGCTGGGACGCTGAGCCACGTCGCGAGCCATGACGCTGCGCTCATGTGTTGCTTTCGTACCGTTATGCTTAATGTTAGGCATAGTAACACTTTTTTCCATCAAGTGATCCACAGGTAGCCAGCGATACCAAACTGCTATTGCTTCGCGAGAAATGCCGTAAGCGTTTGCAACTTTCAAACCTGCAGTGGTCCGAGCGCCGTCGCGATAACGTGACGGTTGGATGAGGCAATCGGGTCGGAACCGAAAACCGCTTCCAGTATGCTCGTTCTTTATATGAAAGCAACGAGTTAGCTGGAGTTTGGTTTACTTCCTAAGCTATTCAACCATACGTCTTCCGGACGTGGCTACCGATTTTCATACGTCATGAACAACCTGCGAACTGTTCCTGATTGCGTCGTCACGATCGTGTCACCAGAACTGCTCGTAAATTTTGCGGACCGTACTTGGCGCAGAATCCCCGGTAACCCGGTCTGTTCGGTGTCGTGTGCTTGCGACGAAATGAGAGCAACATGCAGATGAGCGTCGCTCGCGCGTTGACCGCCACTGCGGCAATCGTTTTCTTGAGCTCGTGCGCGAGCGGCGGCACGCCTACAAGTGCTCCCATCCCGAGTGCACGCGGAAACCTCGCACCGCTCGGGGTGAAAACGACGACCGAATCACCGGATGCGCGAGGCGCCCGTATCCCACGACACGACGACGTTACCGATCTCGGTGCGGGCCTACTCGATTCGCCGGGCCTCGCACCCGGCGGTGTCGCCAACGACGGGACCGTCGTCGGCACTGCAAGTGCAATCTGCTCGGGAGCCTCGTCTCCGGCGTTGGAGCGCCGCGCGCGTTTGTTTTCCATGACGGGTCGCTGCGCGCGCTTTTACCACTTCCCGGCGACACGCTCACATTCGCCGATGCCATCAACGATCGTGGCACCATCGTCGGCGGATCCGGAACCGATACGACGGAACGCGCAGCGCAATGGGATTCCGATGGTGAGGTAACGAGTCTCGGCTTCGGACTTTCCGGTAGCGACAACGCCGAAACACGCGGGATCAGTCAGCGCGGCGAGATCGTTGGCGTGTCCTCGAGCGCGACCATCGGCTTCCTGCCGACGATTTTCAGCCTCGAGGACGGTCCGAGCGGCCCCGGGGTGCCGACGGTGCCGGACGGCATTTTCCATGGCTTCTTCTACGAAAACGGCGTTACGACCGACATGGGGACGCTCTCCCCGAACATCCCGACATCGGTCAGCGGCTCGTTTGCAATCAACAACGCGGGACAAGCCATCGGTTTTTCAGCCGAGAGCGGCGCGAGGCCGGGCGCGAAACCCGTCAACCCGTGCGCGTTCATCTTCGCACG
>JAYVVB010000340.1:0-3129 GCA_043787455.1 Rhizobacter sp. | reverse complement strand
GGCCTATCGCCAGGTCTCGCTGCTGCTGCGCCGGCCGCCGGGCCGCGAAGCCTATCCGGGCGACGTGTTCTATCTGCACAGCCGGCTGCTGGAGCGCGCCGCGCGCGTCAACGTCGCCTACGTCGAAGCTTTCACCAAGGGCGAGGTCAAGGGCCGCACCGGCTCGCTGACCGCGCTGCCGATCATCGAGACGCAGGCCGGCGACGTCTCGGCGTTCGTGCCGACCAACGTGATCTCGATCACCGACGGCCAGATCTTCCTCGAGACCTCGCTCTTCAACGCCGGCATCCGGCCGGCGATCAACGCCGGCATCTCGGTGTCGCGAGTCGGCTCCGCGGCGCAGACCAAGGTGATCAAGGCGCAGTCGGGCGGCATCCGCACCGACCTCGCGCAATACCGCGAGCTGGCCGCGTTCGCCCAGTTCGCGTCCGACCTCGACGAGTCGACCCGCAAGCAACTGGACCGAGGCGCGCGCGTCACCGCGCTGCTCAAGCAGAACCAGTATTCGCCGCTGCCGATCTCGCTGATGGGCGCGTCGTTGTTCGCCGTCAACAAGGGCTTCATGGACGACATCGACGTGAAGAAGGTGCTCGCGTTCGAGAGCGGACTGCACACCCACCTGAAGACGAGCCACGCCGCGCTGCTGAAGAAGATCGAGGACACCAAGCAACTCGACAAGGACGCCGAGGCCGAGCTCACCGCCGCCGTCACGGCGTTCAAGAAGTCGTTCGCCTAAGCCGCTAAGGCGAGCGAGCAGCAAGGAACATCCATGGCAGCCGGCAAAGAGATCCGCGGCAAGATCAAGAGTGTCGAGAACACCAAGAAGATCACCAAGGCGATGGAAATGGTCGCCGCCTCCAAGATGCGAAAGGCGCAGGAGCGCATGCGCGCCGCGCGGCCCTACGCCGAGCGCGTGAGGAGCCTCGCCGCCAACCTGTCGCACGCGACGCCCGAATACAAGCACCCGTTCCTGGTCGCCAACGACGGCGCCAAGACAGCGGGCTTCATCGTCGTCACGACCGACAAGGGCCTGTGCGGCGGCCTCAACACCAACGTGCTGCGGGCCGTCACGACCAGGCTGCGAGAGCTCGACGCCGAAGGCGTGAAGGCCGAGGCGGTGGCGATCGGCAACAAGGGCTTCGGCTTCCTGAACCGCGTCGGTGCCAAGGTCGTGTCGCACGTGACCCATCTCGGCGACAAGCCGCAGCTCGAAAAGCTGATCGGTCCGGTGAAGGTGCTGCTCGACGACTACGCCGCCGGCAAGCTGAAGGCCGTCTACCTCTGCTACACGCGCTTCATCAACACGATGCGCCAGGAGCCGATGATCCAGCAGCTGCTGCCGCTCACCGGCGAGCAGATGCAAAGGGAAGAGGGTAAGCACGGCTGGGACTACATCTACGAGCCCGACGCCAAGGTCGTGATCGACGAACTGCTCGTGCGCTACGTCGAGGCACTCGTCTACCAGGCCGTGGCCGAGAACATGGCCTCAGAGCAGTCGGCGCGCATGGTCGCGATGAAGTCGGCGACCGACAACGCCGGCAGCGTCATCGGCGAGCTGAAGCTCGTCTACAACAAGACGCGCCAGGCCGCGATCACCAAAGAACTCTCCGAGATCGTCGCCGGCGCCGCCGCTGTCTAGCGGCTACGGGCACGGTCTGACGAATCGAATCAACGAGGAAATCGAACATGGCTGACATGCAAACCGCCTCCGCCGTCCAGGGCAAGATCGTCCAGTGCATCGGCGCCGTCGTCGACGTGGAATTCCCGCGCAACGCGATGCCGAAGATCTACGACGCCTTGAAGATGGAAGGCTCGGCGCTGACGCTCGAGGTGCAGCAGCAGCTCGGCGACGGCGTCGTCCGCACGATCGCGCTCGGCGCCTCCGACGGTCTCCGCCGCGGCATGGTGATCAACAACACCGGCAAGGCGATCTCGGTGCCCGTCGGCCCGGCGACGCTCGGCCGGATCATGGACGTGCTCGGCAACCCGATCGACGAGCGCGGCCCGGTCGACCAGACGCTGACGGCGTCGATCCACAGGAAGCCCCCCGCGTACGACGAGCTGTCGCCGTCGACGGACCTGCTCGAGACCGGCATCAAGGTGATCGACCTCGTCTGTCCGTTCGCCAAGGGCGGCAAGGTGGGCCTGTTCGGCGGCGCCGGCGTCGGCAAGACCGTGAACATGATGGAGCTCATCAACAACATCGCCAAGGCGCACAGCGGCCTTTCGGTGTTCGCGGGCGTCGGCGAGCGCACGCGCGAGGGCAACGATTTCTATCACGAGATGGCCGACTCGGGCGTCGTCAACCTCGAGAACCTCGGCGAGTCGAAGGTCGCGATGGTCTACGGCCAGATGAACGAGCCGCCGGGCAACCGCCTGCGCGTCGCGCTCACAGGCCTGACGATCGCCGAGTCGTTCCGCGACGAAGGCAAGGACGTGCTCTTCTTCGTCGACAACATCTACCGCTACACGCTCGCCGGCACCGAAGTCTCGGCGCTGCTCGGGCGGATGCCGTCGGCGGTGGGCTACCAGCCGACGCTCGCCGAGGAGATGGGCCGCCTGCAGGAGCGCATCACGTCGACGAAAGTCGGCTCGATCACCTCGATCCAGGCCGTCTACGTGCCGGCCGACGACCTGACCGACCCGTCGCCGGCGACGACCTTCGCCCACCTCGACTCGACCGTCGTGCTCTCTCGCGACATCGCCTCGCTCGGCATCTATCCCGCGGTCGATCCGCTCGACTCGACCTCGCGCCAGCTCGACCCCAACGTCGTCGGCACCGAGCACTACGAGACGGCGCGCGCCGTCCAGGGCATCCTGCAGCGCTACAAGGAGCTGCGCGACATCATCGCCATTCTCGGCATGGACGAGCTTGCGCCGGAAGACAAGCTCGCTGTGGCGCGTGCCCGCAAGATCCAGCGCTTCCTTTCGCAGCCGTTCTTCGTGGCCCAGGTGTTCACCGGCAGCCCGGGCAAGTACGTGTCGCTGAAGGAAACCATCCGCGGCTTCAAGATGATCGTGGGCGGCGAGTGCGACTCGCTGCCCGAGCAGGCGTTCTACATGGTCGGCACCATCGACGAGGCCTTCGAGAAGGCCAAGACGCTCAAGTGATGCCCCCACGCTCGCATC